>QZLB01000154.1 GCA_004796425.1 Desulfobulbaceae bacterium
GTCTTCACCGATTCCCGGGACTGCCCCAATCCCAACCCCAATGAGGGCTGAACGGGCGATGGCCGGGATATTGCGAATGACGGTACCAATTTCCGGTATGATACGTTGCAGTTTCTTGGCTCGCGGCATCTGTGATTTGGCCCGAAGCACTTCAATGATCTGAGGAATACCAAAGGCGCCGATCAACACCGGTACCACCTCAATGCCTGAGTCCAGCTCGGGAAAACCAAAGGTGAACCGCGGAAAGAACTGGAGTTGATCCCGACCGATACAGGCCAGAAACAGGCCCAGAAAGCCGGCGATCCAGCCTTTTATAACAAGATCGGGGGCAGTAAGGGTGCCACTGATCAGGATACCGAAAAAGGCCAGCAGGAAAAACTCAAAGGAGGTGAATTCCAGGGCAAATTTAGATATCAGTGGTGAAATTGAAACCACGAATAACATACTGATCATAGTACCGATTGCCGATGCCGTGGTGGTCAGACCAATTGCTCTACCCCCTTCACCTTTGCAGGCGAGCGGATAGCCGTCCATGGCCGTTGCTGCTGCCGCAGCAGTACCTGGGATATTAATCAGAATGGACGCGTAGGAACCACCATAGGTACCACCAACGTAGATTGCCAGCAGGCAGATCATGGCCATTGGGGTATCCATGCTGTAGGTCAGTGCAGTAAGCAGGGCAACCCCCAGGGTCGACGTCAACCCCGGCATGGCTCCAAAAAGGATACCGAGCAGCACTGAACCAAAGAGAATAGCCAACGAAATCGGATCACTGACCATACCGGCAGCAATTTCAAAAAAGGTCTGTATCCGTTCAAGAATAATCATAACAGTCCCACGTCCTTACGACCAGAAGTCGGCGTACCAGATGGCATCGAGCAGGTACACCACCGCACCTTCGAACGGCATTGGAACCAGCAGGAAGTATTTGAACAACACGCCGATTATAAATGGACCTGCCAGGGCGATGATCAGGCATCGGTAATATTTCCTCCGATAGTCTGGGTCCAAGCCGATGGTTTTTCTCACCCAGAACATCAATGCTCCCAGCATGATCATCAGCAGATAATCTGCGGGAAAACCAATCATGGGTGCCAGTCGTTCAGCCAGTGGTGTGAATAAAAGCAGACAGAGCACGATTGTACCACCAATAAGATAGGAAATGATGGTGGTGAGATAGCGCTCGTCCAAACAATAAAACATGGCAAAAAAGATGAAGAGAAACGCAGTGGCACTGATAAAGAAGTCCACCCGTGGAACCAGGATAAAAACCAGGATCAACAGATTAAGAACAATCCCGTAAAATCTTAGAATTTCACGTTCCTTGAGAAACGTCAGAAATGTACTGCCGGCCAGAAAACGAAACACGGATTTGACCCCGGCCACTCCAATGGTACGCAGCGCGGTCCTCATCAACAGGCTGCCGAGAAGCACCAGGGTACCTCCCACCAGAAGCGGGAAGAGGGCAGGTGAAACGTACCAGACATTCTGTACGCCACCATAGGAGTCTTTCATTGGCATCTGCAATGCCTGACTGATGATGAAGCAGCCGAGCAGGATCACCAGGAATCCGGAGAACACGTCTGCTTTTCTTAGTTTCTCAACATCTAACATGGTAAGATCTCATAAAACCTGATTTGGTCTCAGGGCCGCATGACAGCTGGTAATCGTCACACAGCCCTGAGGTGCCAGTCTATTTCAGTACTGGATCAGCTTACGGTTTTGGAATTCCCAGCGTCTCGGGGTTAACTTTGGCAGCACCGAGATCCCAGAGGGTCCAGGCAAAGTTTGATTCAAGTGCGGCAAAGATTTTCCGAGCATCTTCGCCAGATTTACCTGAAAGCAGATAGTAGTTTTCTTTTGCCCAGGTTTTTACTTTATCAGTTGCCATTGCTTTGTTGAATGCATCGATCAGCACGGCTTTTGCCTCGGCAGGTGCGTCATGCGGTACCGCAAAACCGATTGCCTGGGAGATCGGCAGGTAGTCTGCCAGTCCCGGATAGGCATCAAAACCTGAAGGAATCGCTCCGAGTCCTTCTACTTCAAAAGAATCGGGAATCAGCATGGCGAGCGGACGAAGTTTACCGCCGCGAAGAAGCTGCTGCTGCTCTGCAAGAGAAGTGACAACGACAGAAACCTCACCGGTCATTGCAGCATTCTGGCTTGGTGCAGAACCTTTGTACGGGATGAAATTAAATTTGGCACCAGATCCTTTCTCAAGGGCGAGCAGGTTAAGATGGTGAATTGAACCGGCACCACTGGCTGCAGCTTTGATGGTACCTGGTGCTTTTTTTGCCGCTTCAACCAGGTCCTTGAGGGTTTTGTAAGGAGTGTCCGGGGTTACAGAAATAAGATCAGGGGAGCCACCAACGATGAAGGGGTCCCACACGTCAAATTTTTGGTCCCAGCCGCCCTGTACACCGGCCGTTACATTAGACTCAGAGAGTCCTGTGATCGTGTAGCCATCATGCTTCTGGCTGAAACCGTGATTCATGCCAACAGAGCCGGCAACACCACCGGTTTTGTTAATGACATTCACATTTACTCCGAGAAAAGGGGCCATTTCTGCACTGATGATTCGGTTGCAAGTGTCGGTACCACCACCTGCACCCCAGACCACGACGTTGGTGATATTTCTTGTCGGAAATTTTTTTGCTGCAAAAGCGCTACCAGACATGACCAGCAACGCTGCCAAACTGAGTATCAGAATCCTTTTCATTTTCCCACCTCTTTAGTGTGTAGTGTTGTGATGCAACTTCAGAACATGTCAGGGCTCGTCCCTGCATCGTTCTGTCTCAAAAACGTGTCTATCCTGAGCTTCACCTCCTTATGAACCGGTTTTCTCCTGAGCATTGAAGGTCTTGAGCTCATGGATTGTCAATTCCAGGTGTTTCCTCATCAGTTTTTCTGCTCCTTCGGGATCATGGTTGCAAATTGCCTCAATGATATTGTGGTGATCCACGATGGTATCATTGGGGTCCCGTACCAATCCCTCACGGGTGGGGTATTGATAGGCAAGCGCGATGATGTTGAAAGTTTGCAGAATGGAAGTGAGGAATTCTTTTGAGCCAATTTCGGCAATAAAATTGTGAAATTGCCGATCGGCTTTTGAGTATGCCTGGAAATCTTCAATCGGCCGACCCACGGGAAAATCTTTAAAGAGTTTTTGCAGCTCTTTCTTTTGGTTTGCGGTGATGGTCTGGGCCGCTCGTCTGGCAGATAATCCTTCAAGCACCTCGCGAATCTCAAAAATAGAGATCATCTCTTCTATCTCAAAAAGTCTGACATAGAATCCACGACGGGGCTTGGTCTCGATCAGTTTTTCGTGTTCGAGAAATTTCAGGGCACTGATCAGTGGCGTTCTACTAATTCCCAACTCGGCCGCAAGTTTTTCCTGGGGGATCTTCTGGCCGGGGAGGAGTTGCCGGTTTTCGATCATTGATTTAATAACCTGGTATACTTTCTGATCCAGATTTTCATATTCACGACCAATGTTCTTCATACAGGCTTCCTCTTTTGTATTTTGTATACAAAATTCATTATACAATTGTCCTCCTTTTGTCAACGGATTTTTGCAAATCCATTTTTTTTGGTGCTTTTTTCATGGTGGCATCACAACCTCCTCTTGTCTTTCTTTCCGCTACACACTAGTTTTTTTCGGTAGTTCCGGTCGTCGAAAGGGGCAATACACGATGGTAAATACTGAATTACTACCATAAATAAATAATCTGATCATGACGAATACATCGTGGTTAAAAGATACTCCAACACCCTCTCCCGATGACCATTGAGTTGCGATTATGCATATCTTGGGCTATAGGCTTATGAATGGTTACAACCACCATCTCACACATAAAAAGTATGGTTCGACATGGAAAAACTGATCTATTCTCTGATCTTGATTCTCGGTGGACTTTCTGGAGGGTATCTTCTGCAGCAGGCGGTTGGACGGGGCTGGCTTACTTTACCGCTTGAGATAAGTCGACTGCGGGTTCTGCTGCAAAAAATAGGACTGCTCTTTTTTATGCCGCTTTCCTTTTTAGGGGCGGTCTGGGTCGTTTCTTTTGCAGATGTTCGGGTGGTCCTGTTACCGGTTATCGGTGTGACCGTGTTGCTTTCCGGCGGGGTTCTGGGAATGCTCACCGCAAAACTGATGCGTTTACCAGGCCATCAAGTCGGGGTGATGTACTGTTGTGGTTCTTTTACCAATATTGGCGCCATCGGTGGTCTGGTCTGTTATCTCTTTTTAGGTGAGGTTGGTTTTGCCCTGGTTGCCTTGTATAAGATGTTTGAGGAAATGAGTTATTACCTCATCGGATTCCCCATTGCCCGCTATTACGGCAGTGGTGAAGCCCAGGAACAAAAGATGGTGCAAAGAGTCTGGCGGGTAGTGGGCGACCCATTTGTGGCGACCATTCTCTGTGCTTTTTTTATTGGACTTCTTTTGAACCTCACGGGAGTCAGCCGGCCACTGTTTTTTGAGCTGGTGACCATGGTTTCGGTACCGATTGGTACCTTTCTGCTGATTTTTTCCATTGGTCTAGGCATGCGTTTCTCCAAGGTGCAAGACCATCTGGGAAAATGTGTTATTATCAGCCTGATTAAGTTTCTCGCCATGCCACTGGTCGGCTGCAGTTTTGCCCTGCTGGTAGGCTTACATCATATTGGTGACGGAACACCATTCAAGGTAGTGATGATTCTCAGTTCCATGCCGGTTGCCTTCAACGCACTGGTTGCCGCTTCACTTTATGAACTTGATCTCGACCTGGCCAACAGCTTGTGGCTCACCACGACTTTATCATTGGTAGTCGTTCTTCCCATACTCTATTTCTGCCTGCAACTGTTCCCGTAGCAAGTTGGCAAAATCAGAGCGTTTGAACATCTTTCATCGACATAAATACCTGTCTTGATCAATCAAGTAGTGCAGAAAATCGCGTTAAATCGTAGATCTGTGGTATAGTCTGAGGATTGTATCGTCAGGTGGCTTTTGTGGCTTTATGGAGCCTGGCAATGTTTTGGGGAACTGGTCGTTTTCCTCACCTTACTCACCATGGAGCGATTCTGTTATGGAATTTGTAACGCTGGTTGAAAATAGCAGCGATGACAATCGGTTGCAACCGGAGTTCGGTCTCAGCCTGCTGGTTAAGACCCGGACCGACCAGATCCTGTTTGATATGGGGGCGGGGGGGTGTTTGCTCGACAATGCAGAGCAACTTGATGAAGATCTTACAAGGGTAAGTTGTGGGGTTGTTTCTCATGCCCACTATGACCACGGGGGTGGTCTGGGCGCTTTTATCGAGAAAAATGATCATGCGCCCATCTATATCGGTCAGGGCGCTGCAGGAAATTATCGGGCAAATGGTGCGGCAATCTTCCCTGCGCTGATCGAACCTTTGGTCTATTCCCTGACGCAATCCCGTAAACGTTTCAGCCGGTATGTTGGTCTTGACAAAGCACATCTCTATAATACTCCGAAGAGGTTTGTGGAAGTTGCGGCAACTCAGGAAATTGCTTCCGATGTCTTTCTCATCGCCCACACAACCAATCATCACCCGACTCCTGAAGGGAATAAATACCTGCTCAAGGAAGATGATGGTATGTTAGTTCGTGATGACTTTGGCCATGAGCTGATCATGGTCGTTCGTGATCCTGATGGGATGGTGCTGATCACCGGATGTGGGCATCGGGGGATCCTGAACATGGTTGATACCGTTCAGAAAACGTTTGCCGGGGAGTCGCTCAAGGCGGTCGTGGGAGGATTTCATCTTGCCCGACAACCGGGAAAGCCGGCGGCTGCCGGCGGCCCCGAAGCAGTTGCAGAAATCGCCCATTATTTGAAAGAGCGCGGTGTGAAAAAAGTCATCTCCGGCCATTGTACCGGTGATGAAGCGTGTCGGGTGCTGGCTGATGTTTTAGGTGAGCAGTTTGAATTGCTCTCCACCGGTTCTCGTCATACTGTTTAGAAACCGCCGGCGGCCGATTGGCAATTACGAGGAAATTCTACACTCCCCATCGTACTTCTGAATTTTTCCATTCAGCAGGCATCATTGTCCCCTGTTTTTATCCATAATCACACCCAATCGATCGATTTATTTCATTTAACGAAATCTCAATCACCGCCGAAGAGGTAAAAGAAGTGTTTGATATTTCCTTGAATAACAACAGGTAAATGGAAAACTGAATTTTGACTTTGTGATCAGTGATGGTATAAAATTCACTGGAGTCCCAAAAGCACTATTCCGTGATTGAGATAAAAAGTAGATAAGCTGGTTTAGCCATCCAAAGAGCATAAACAATGAGATCGAAGCGTAAATCTTTCAGGTTTAAAAGCTTTCAGTTCCCGGTCAAATTCCGGACACCCTATGAAGATGGCGAAGCACTTCTGGAAAACATCTCCATAAGCGGTTGCGCCCTTGAAGAGCTTACGATCGATCTACGAATCGGTGATGCCTTTTTACTGCAGATAGAGGATGAAACGCTTGAGAACCCCATTGAGGCACAGGCAATTGTTGTCAGGAGTGATAGTGGAAGCGTCGCTGCGCACTTTTCACTCATCGGTGAAGATACGCAAAAGATGATTCGCAAGTTCTTTTCGTTAAAGAAGAATGGCAGTTGATACCTTTTTGAAAATGTACTGAGTTGTCAAATCCTCGATTGTTGGGATACTACGTATGGAACAATTTATTGCTCGCCAGCCGATACTCAATGCACATAAGAAGCTGCATGGTTATGAATTGCTCTACCGGGGGGCGAACGATTATTTGTTGGCAGATGTAACCGGGGAGCGAGCGACCGCAAGCCTGCTTTCAAGCGTATTTCTGACAAGGGATATCAAGGAGATTTCAAGTTTCCATCCCTGTTTTATCAATTTTACCCAGGATTTGATCGAAAAGAATATTCCTGCAGCATTTCCCGCCAGCCAGATCGTGGTTGAGATCATCGAGAATGTGCAACCGACCAAACGGGTACTGGGTGTGTGCCGGAGGCTGCGTGAAGAAGGGTACCAGATTGCCCTTGATGATTTTGTCTTCGATCGCACATTACTCCCGCTCATCGAATTAGCGAGTATCATCAAAATCGATGTCCGTCTCACCCCGCTGGATATGATTACCCGCACCCTGAATATATTGGCCAACTATAATGTGAAACTGCTGGCGGAAAAGGTGGAAACCCAGAAGGATTTCGAACGGGCCTCAAAAATGGGTTTCAGTTATTTCCAGGGGTATTTTTTCAGCAAACCGGAACGTATCGAGATTACCGAACTTTCAGCCGTCAAAGTTAATCTGCTGCAGCTGTTACACGAAGTCACCAGAAAAAAAACCACCTTTGGCAAACTGCACGACATTATTTCAAATGATATTGCGATCAGCTATAAATTGTTTCGGTTTTTGAACTCTGCCTATTTTGCCCGACTGCAGAAGGTAAAAACGGTGAAGCATGCCATTGCCTATCTGGGTGAAAAGGAATTACGCCGATTTTTGATGCTGGTGATCATCTCCGAGATTGCTTCTGATAATCCGGGAGAGTTGGTCAGGCTGGTACTGGTCAGGGCCAAATTCTGCGAAATGTTGGGTCAGGCAAGCCCCCATGCTGATCTCGCCTCAGAGTTGTACCTAACCGGTCTCTTTTCAGCCCTGGATACCATGCTCGGCGTACCGATGAAGCAGGTGGTCGATGATCTGCCTATTAATGCGATCGTCAAGGATGCGTTGATTGACAAGCAGGGGGTTTGTGCAGCGTTCTTGGATATTGCCAAAGCGGTTGAACGGGATCAGCATGACCAGGTGAAAACACAACTGGCTCAGCTGGTGGTGCCCGAGGAGGCACTTCTGGAATGCTATCTCAAATCAATCCAGTACGCCAATGGCTTGTATTGAGATGGTGTCGAGTAATGCCATATCTGTTGCACGTGTCCGGTAACTGGTCTGCAAGCAGTTTCACTGTTCTCAAATGCACAGGATTAATCGAGGTTAAAATCCAAATAGCAAGTTTTGAGTTGCGAGACCAGAGTGGTTTTACCCCCTCTCGACCGCATCAGTTGCACTGATTTCCCGGGTGATAGATCTGCCCCGGGCAACGAAAGGATGAAGAACTGCACCGATTCCCCCATCCAGTAGAATTTTAAAGCGCAGCACCAGCGCCGTTGAAAAGCCCACTGCTGAGCCGATGCCAATCAGGTCGAAGGTAAAGGTAAAGGCAAATTCCATTAAGCCGATGCCTCCGATTGAAATCGGCAGATTCATGATCAGCAGAATCACCGGGGTGGCGATGCAGGCAGCCATCAGAGATATCTGGGTATCAAAGGCAAGGGCACTGAACCATACATTCAGGATGGCGAGGCCGAAAAAGATCGCCGAATTAATAAATGCCCACAGCAGCGCACTCCCATCGCGGCGATATTCATGTACGGCTCCCTGGCATTTACCAATTTTTTCCATGAGCGGCTCAAGTGCGGGAAAAAGACGTTTCACCCGGGTTTGCATGAAAAGAAAAGGGCGCTGATCCAGGATGACCCAACCGATTAGAAATACAATGGTGGTAAAGCCAATAAAGCTGGTGTTGATCAAGGCATGATTAAACTGGCTTAAATTAAGAAGCATCACACCGAGCGCCAGCCCAACTAGGACGACCACTCCGGTAAATCGTTCCATGAACACGGACGCAACGGCCTCGGCCCCCTGTCCTGTATATCTGCTCAACTCGTGGATACGTACCACATCACCTCCCATGGAGGTGGGCAGGATCAGGTTATAAAATTGTCCCACCAGATAATAAGCCCAGAGTCTGAAGAGGGGCACCTTGATCTTTCGTGATAAGAGCAGCATCCACCATTTGATACTGCTTGATATATTCTGGCTGAAATGAATAAACAGTGACACCAGCAGGTAGTAAAAATTTGCTGAGAGAACCAGTTCAGCAAAGGCTGTGCGCCCCTGATGACTGAAAAGCCCCGCCTTCCAGATTACCAGGGTGAGCAATAGAATGGTAAAACAACCACGCAGTAGTAAAAGAAATGTACGGCGGTTCATGCCTTCTGCTCTGTTGATTCACGGTATTTAATCAGGGTTGCCGGTACGCCACCCACAATACTCGCAGGCTCCACTGATTTATTGACAACAGCACCTGCCGCGACGATCGCACCTCGATTAACCACGACCCCATCAAGAATCTGTGACTGGGCCCCGATCCATACATTTGGTCCGATATGAACCCCTCCTTTGGCATAGGTTCCCTGGTCCTTGAACGGAATATCAGACATCTCGGTTCGATACGTACCACCGCCGATCAGATAAACATAGGCGGCAATAACGGTCTTGTCACCAATAATCACATCGGATCCCTCGATTGCGTGAACCAATGCATTCATACCAATTGAAACATCGGAACCCACAGCGATTTTGCCGTTCTTGCAGCTCAGCACACTGTTGCGGCTGATCATGGAGCGGTTACCGATGGTTATTTCCGAGGAATCCGATCCTTTCGCATCCAGGACTACGTTATCGTCAATAACAACATGATCACCCAGCACTATTTTGTGTCCATGACGAATGACGAGATTTCTTCCCCAGATCACACCTCTTCCAGAAGCGCCAAAAAGCGGTGGGTAGAACAGTTTCCTCAAGAAGAAGCCGAGGGCGCCCGGTAAGGAACCAAAAAGTGTTACGACCACTTCGTGTTTGACAAGAGACCACAGTGATGGCTGGCCAATGACCATCTCTTGATATTTCTTTATTGGTGAAGAATCGGTGGAGGTTAACGATTGTTGAAACTGTTTACCAAGGTATGCGTCATCACGGGAGGATTTCATAATGGAAATTAACTGTCAGCAGATTCAAAGACATTTTGCAATGATCTATGATTCTACCCCAATAATGAAGACCTGGCCATAGGCACCGTACTCGAAAAAAGGTTCAGCTTTCAGGTTCGGGTGTTTTTCCAAAAATTCGCGAAACGCTTTTCGTTGACCCTTTTCGTCATTGCGATCATAGCAGTTCCAATCATCGAACATAAAAATGGTCTGGTCTTGAACCATGGGGTCAATAAAGTTGAGCACATCGATGGTGGATGCGTAAAGATCACAATCGATAAGTGCGATGGCAATTTTTTTCAACTGGTGGGTTTCGATCAGCTCAGCTGTAAGGGATTCATTGAAATACCCTTCAATCAGGTGGGTACGTGTCCAGTCGACATTCTTTGAGTTGAGATTCTCGATGACGGTTTTTTTATCGCACGCATACTGACCCTCGTAAAAGGTGTCATTCTTGCAAATATCACTACCCTGTACTTCCGGTAACCCGGCAAAGGAATCGCAACCAAAAAAACGCATCTGGTCCAACCCCTGCTCGACGGCAATCTTCTGGGCATGCCAGAAAGCGTAGCCTTTAAAAATACCGAACTCCATATAATCTCCACTCCGGGCAACGCCGGAAGAGAGCGCGTGCTCGAAACACTTTTCCTGGGCCTCCAGAACCGCGTCGTTGGCGGTATTGAACCCGTGGACGTAGCTGTAATAGAGCTTATGGGCGAGTCTGTTGAGCTTTGTTTTTTGCAGGGATTTAACGATATGTGGCCTTAGTCGGTCTTTAAAACGTATATCCATGATTAACTCTCGTATTTCGTCTGATTCTTCTTATGCCGCGGGAGTTAACGATATAAAACCGAACATACCTTTGGTGTGAATGTGTTCGAGACACGATTTACACGAAAAACCTGCTCCATCATGCGGGAAAACCTAATGGAATAATTATACCTCAAGTCTCACAATGTAGGAATGATTTGTTTGGATAATCTAATCCTGCAAAGCGACTCATTGAGTTTCTTTCTATTTTTTATGCCTTCAATAATGCGTGCATTTCTGAGTTACCTTTCGCTCTCCACCGTTTTTCGATATGCACAAAAACAGCTAAAATAAACGGTGATTCAACGATTTTCAAGAAGATAAAATAGCTCCACTTGTCAGGGGTGGTGGTTGAATCGTTACTATCAGCTTAAAAAAACATTACTTTCAGGAAATAGCTGAGCAATATTTTTGGTTGAAAAAAATGTTAATGGGAATCAGGCCAAGCTGAGCGAGAGGCAGGAGGGATGAGTCGAAAATCCTCCGGTATCCAAAATTTCACCCTGACAGCCTCGCACGTGTGGACCAGGATTTAGTAGGGCAGGGGGGTGATCAGAAAAGGTTTCGCTACCAGTTGCGTACCCGTCCGGTGTCGATATGTACAAAATCAGATTTTGCATAGTATCCCACTCCGCCACGCTTCAGGGAGTGAGCAAGGTCTCGGAGACGGGTCGTTTTCATACTCCTGAGCCTGACATCGACAGCCTTGCCGCTCATATGCAGACTTCTGCGCGCAACCCCTGAGCTTGCCTTGCGCAGCCTTGCGTTGGTGTGTGGGGAGCGGTACCCGGAGATAATCTCAAAAGTACCACTATTGCTTCCCGCATTCTGGATTAAACACAAGGTTGCCAGAAGTTCAGTGTCGATTGGGTGTACTTCACCGCTGCGAAAATCACGCAGAAAATGATTCACCTGTTCAAGAGTGTCTTTATCTGGCTGAGCGGGACAGAACTCGATATTCAAACATTCACCGGTGTGGGTGTGATAAAACGACAGCGGGTGCGTTTGAGAAGAAAGAGCCAGGGTCCGCGACGGGCCAAAGAGTGCCAATGATGCGAGTAAGCTTGAACCACAATAAAGGAAACTCCGTCTGTTCATCTTCTTGGAGAAGGTCATATGAGATCAATCAATAAAAAGAAATTCAGTTTATGTGTGCATTGATCGCTCTAATTTAACAGCACGTCCAGTAATTTGGTGTCTCGATTATAAATATCATTATTAAAATGGATCATTCCCTGATTGTCAAGCCATACGGTTTGATACGTCATATGCACAGGCAAGGGGTTTGAGAGACGAATAACTTTCCGTTTTCCCGAACTGACGATAGCATTAATTTTTTCAGAGGACCAGAGCGGGTCTTCAAGCTGTAGCATAAAATGGGCAAGGGCCAGTGGCTGACTGACTCGAATACAACCATAGCTGAATGATCGAAGCGACTCCTCAAAGAGATTTCTGGTTGGAGTATCATGCAGGTAGACAGAGTGCTGGTTGGGAAAGACAAACTTCACTCGCCCCAGGGCATTCCACGGTCCAGGGTCCTGGCGAAGTTTATAACGACTCATTTGGCTTCTGCTGGTATTTTGCCAATCGATGGTGGTTGAGTCCAGCTCTACCCCATCTTCCTGCCAGTTGGAAAAGAGCCTGATATTTCGTTCAACCAGATGATTCGGGTTTTTTCGCAGTGCAGGCAACTCGACATTGCGGGCAATATTTGGCGTGATATTCCAGAAGGGATTAAAATCCAGGTATTTGATTTTGTCTGAAAAAACTGGTGTCTGATGCTGTTGTTTGCCGACAATGACCGGCATTTCCTGCATGATCTCGTTGTCTTTTACGCTGGTTAATGAGAAGTCGGCAATGTTTACCATCACGTAATCAGAGCCGAGTTCATGGTCCTGCCAGCGCCAGCGCGCCAGGTTGGCGCGGATCATATCGATCTTATCCTTTCGGGAGATATTGAGGGCGGCAAGGGTTTGCGGACCGATAATCCCATCGGTTTTCAGCCCATAGTTTTGCTGGAAGTAGGTGATAGCTTCGACCAGCGACTGGTTATAGCGGGTGGCATCATCTTCGTCGATTTCCGGATTGATATCGGCGGCTAACCGCTGCCTGATCAACGGAATCCGGGGGTCAGATTTGCCTGGTTTTATCAGGCCGCCACCCGGGATCACTCTCCAGTCGGGATCCTGAGGTTGAGCCCGAATGTGAGCCAGTGCGTCTTTAAGGTTCCGATAATACCGATGTGATGGTGCCAATGATTCCAGATAGTGGGCAAAATCATCGGCCATGCGTGCCGTCTCGAGTGCATAAACGGGGTCAAAGTGAATATTACCCGCCTCGGCGAACAATTCCGGGTTGGAGGTGCGAAATTTCGACTGACCAAAACTCATATCATGGATGTATTTGACCAGATTGTAGGTCAACAGGGTATCGAGCTGAGCCAGATCAGATGGTTCAAGCGAGTTCCACAAATTGTTGATTTCAAAAAACTCATAGTCGACTGGATCAAGCCCCTCCAGATGAACGCGGTTTAGAAAGTCGACAATGATCAGCGCCTTCTTTCCCGGACCGTCGGGGGTGACCCACAAAGGTTGTGCCCCGGTCTCATGATAAATGGTTGCCAGGCAGAACTCTTTGGTGTCAATCAACGGTTTCTGTCTATGGAAATCTATTAATTCAAGCGGGTAACAGGCGAGGTGTTGGGTCATTGCCTCGGCGAGGGTCGCTGGTTTCTCCTCAGAGACACTAAGTCGAGGAAACAAGATAATGGAGAACAAAATGTAACAAAACACAAGGGTCTGCGTGAGGAAGCGATGAGCAGGATACACGGGTGGTACGGAATTTCGTTTGGTCAGCATCTGTTAAAAAGTCTTGTAATAGGAGGAAATGTAATGCGGTGTAGTGGTGAGGCACGGTTTTTTTACTCACAGTCCTTACCCGGTTGCCTCATACCAGTACCGGGAAAACCTGTACAAATGATGAAATAATGTACCACAAAAGAGCAGTGGCTTCAATTTTCAAGA
>QZLB01000324.1 GCA_004796425.1 Desulfobulbaceae bacterium
CGTTCTGACCAGTTCAATCATATCCCTGATCACAAATTGACCCTGCGTGTCCTGCATATCAATAAGGTTCACACCTTCAAGCTCGGGTCGATCTGCAAACAACTCCTCCAGACCATCGAGCCGGGTGGCAAAGTAGTACCCCCTGCCATTATTAAACCGTAGTCTTCTCAGAACATTTTTTACCGCTACTTTAATCTCAGCCTCGGTGAGATTACCCTCGTTCTCTTTATAGATGGCAGAGGCAATCTCGTAGGCTTCATAGGTTCTGCTGCGAATACTCTGTTTAAGCCGGCTTTCCGTGGTTGCCTTCATGTAGTCGATATAGTTAACCACACGGCCGACTTCGTCTCTCAGCATTTGCTTCTTCTGATCATAAAACGTTGCCTCCTGCTCGGCTATCATCTCGTTGAAATACCGGTAATCCGCTAGAAACCAGAGAAGGCCGATCAGGCTGGTTGAAATCAGGGAGATCGTCAGGAGATTGAAAAAAATAAATTTATTTAGATTTATCAGCTTGTTAAGGGCCATATTGTCCAATCCGGGAGGTAAATGTGGCTCAATATAATCATATTCTTCATCATACAAAACGTGACGCGATTGTCTAATTTTGAGAGGAAAAAAAATTTTTCCTACCGAGGACTGGCAAATTACACTCTGATCACCCTTCTCTTTAGAGTTTTACATGAAGACCTTACCTCCGACCGCAGCTTTCGTTCATCACGTTCAACAGCCCCCCTTGCCATACAATTAATGTTGTAATGTGAAACACCTTCGAAAGGTGTTGGCTGCATGAAGAAGGAACTGAGGATAACAAGCAATGCAGTAATCCAGTCAGTGAGCGCTGCACATGACGGAGCAAACAGCAGAAAGATTCTGGTTGTCGATAACAACCGGTAATCATCAAATTGATGATCGAGTTTCTGAATAGTCACGGCCATGAGGTATATGTAGCCGAAGATGTTCTCAGCTGTCTTGATATCCTTATTGACACGGTGCCGGATCTCATTTTTCTCGACCTGATCATGCCGCATATCTGTGGTGATGACCTGTGCCGGATCAACCGCAGTATCGACTACCTTGAAAATTGCTAAATCGTAATCATATCAGCGGTAGCAATGGAACAAACGGTCGATTTCAAATCGTTTGGCACAGATGGCTGCATCGCAAAGGGACCATTTTTTGTGATGAATGAGCATAGTCTTGAGCAACGCATGTCTGGACCGCAGTCTCCAGCAAAGGACTTGGCTTTGCCATATCCGACTCAGGGAATGGCTTTTCGACCTTATCAAAGGGAGAATCTCTCTTCGCCTGCTATCAAGATTACGGTAGACGCTTGAATATTCTTTTTCTCTTCTAAATCCCTGCTCAATCAGCCGCTCTGTAACATAACCCCGCGACGGCACATTATGGAATCCATCGAGACTAATTCAATATTCAGGAAAAGGGCCTCAGGTAGGCTAAGTAGGGAAAGCAAACCAAAATTATTGTGCATTCGTACTTCATGTATCGTACAAATCCATGTCTGGATATATCTCATGAGCACAGTCGGGACAAATGGTATGACTCAAATCCACCTGGTGTAATTCATAGATATATTTTTCTACCATATGCCACTCACCACTCATATCCCGTACTTTTTTGCAATGCTGACAGATCGGCAACATCAACGAAGGATAGCGTACATCTTTTTTGATGAGAGTAACATATTCTGATCGAACAAGATTATTGACATCACTCACGATCATGCCAATTCCATCCCGAACCTTAAACGCTTTTAATGAGAAATGTCTTTCTTCCTCATTTAACATAACGGTGATTTTGTACTTAAAAAACGGGATCCCTGTTTCAACCACATGTAAAACATCACTGGCAAGTTTGTGGTCAGTTAAAAAGCGGACCACACTCAAAGTTTCGGTATTATCACCCTGTTTTGCGGCCCTCAGGAAGTCGGTCGCCGTGTGATTGAGTTCTATGATGTTGAGGTCCTGATCAAGCAGAAAGAACCCATCAGTCGCAGACTCCATGAAAGCGTACCGAAGATACTCACTCCCTTTGAGTTCAGCGATTTTTGCCTCAAGGAGTTCCTCCAACCTATCACGGTGAGATATCAACTCCTGTTCCAGCCCTATGGTATGAACCATCGATTGAATGCGGGCGAGAAGTTCATCGTTATCGATTGGTCGTCTGATATAGTCATCTGCACCACTCTCAAATCCCTCTATTACTTCCTGGGAGGATCGCCGTAGTCCAGATATCATGGCAATATAAATACTGGATGTGCGAGCAGAGGCCCGCAACTTACGACAAATCTCAATGCCATCGATATCAGGCAGAACGATATCAAGAAGAATTAAATCGGGAAGCTCAGTTGCTGCACATTCCAGCGCATCTGCACCAGAATTTGCCTCAAGAACGGTATAACCTGCATTTTTAAGTAAACGGGACGTACCACGCAGAATGGCAGGTTCATCTTCAACGATTAAAATGCTAAATTCGGTCACGCTGAACCCCTCTGCATAGCATGTTGATCTCGCCTAAATCTTTATCTTCGAGCGTGGAACTCAACACATTACAATATATTCCACAATGCCTCAAGGGATACACAACCTTTGATCAAACCTTTGTATATAGTTACACTTCCGTCAAATTGGCTAACATTTGGTCAAAATGAAAAACAACCGTTGATAATTTCTAAGAAAACCATGAGACCCTGTGCCTAACGCGCTTTGAGAGGAAAAACGGAATAAATGTACAGGATTTTTACTGCTGATGGCCCGGGTCCATTACTCCGGTGTATTAATTTTCTGTGTGGCTGTCTATCCAGGCCAGTAGTTCATTGAAATCCATCGGTTTGCCGTAATAAAATCCCTGCCCCTGGTCACAGCCGTACGCATTAAGGAAGTTGATCTGCCGGTGTGTTTCGATGCCTTCGGCCACAATATTCATATCAAATTGTTTGGCCAGCAGGATAACGGTACGGACGATCTGCTCATCATCGGGATCAACATCAATACCGGAGATGAATGATCGATCAATTTTCAGGGTTGAGAAGGGAAGGTTCTTGAGGTATCCCAGAGAAGAATAGCCGGTACCAAAGTCATCGATGGAAAGGGAAAAACCTGCCTCCGCGATGCGTTCCAACAGCATAATGACATGATCTATATTTTCATGCAGCGCCGATTCGGTAATCTCCAGATCAATGTTTTCACGGGCCAAACCACTGGCCTCCTGCACCTTCAGGAAGTCTGCCATAAATGACTCGCTCTGCAGTTGGTAGGGGGAAATGTTAACCGACACATGGAGAGGGTTCCCGCGTTCGATCAACTTCTGGCAATCACCAAACGCCCGTTCATAGATCTGCCAGGACATCTCCACAATGAGCCGCGACTCCTCAGCAATCGGAATGAACTCTGCCGGAGAAACCAGTCCATCCTCTGTTTTCCAGCGGGCCAGTGCTTCTATTCCGACAAGCGTGCCTTCCGCAAGTGAAATTTTTGGCTGATAATAGGCAATAAACTCATGTTGATTCAAACCTTCTCTGATCTTTGCCAGGTATTTGACTTTTTTCGCTACTTCCTCTTCCATTGTCCGGTTATAGAAGCAATAGCTGTTACCTTTGATCTTCTCCGCATTGTTCAGGGCAAGCATGGCGTTACTGAGAATTTTATCATCGGTTTCGCCATCACCGGGATACATGGTTACTCCAATACTCAAGGTGATATAAAAGACATGATCATCAAGAGAAAATGGCGTGGTAAAAGCGCTAAAAAGCCGATCGATAAGCGGTTCTACCTGACCGGGCTGCCCGGGATCGCTTTTGGCCAGAATCACGAAATCGTCGCTGCCAACCCGGCCAAAAACATCTTCAAGCCGTAATATTGGTTTAATTCGCTCAATAATCCGAACTAACAGAATATCGCCCTTTTCATGACCAATCGTATCATTGATGGTTTTGAAATCATCAATATCGAGTACCAGGCAAATCAAGGTCGAGTTATGCCTCCGCGACTCAGAGAGCGCCTCACGAATGCGTTCGCTGATCATTAAACGATTGGGAAGCTTGGTCAGGTGATCGTGATAGGCCAGAAAACTGATTTTCTCCTTTTGCCTGGTAAGCTCGGTTATGTCTTTAAAAACTGCTGCATAATTACAGACTACCCCTTCCTTGTTTTTCACCGCGCTGATGGTCAGCCACTCAGGGTATATTTCGCCGTTTTTTCGTTTGTTCCAGATCTCCCCGGTCCAGTAGCCATTTGCTTCCAGATCGCGCCACATCAGGGCATAAAAATCTTCAGCGTGCTTTTCTGACTTGAGAATCCGCGGATTCTGACCAATTGCCTCAGAACGGGAATAGCCGGTTATTGTTTCAAATGCCGGATTGACTGCTTGAATGGTTCCCTGGGTGTCGGTAATTGAAATGCCTTCAGCAATATTATCAAACACTTCCTTGAAAATATTGAGATCCAAAACCACCTGACCCTGCTCTTCAATAAGCTTCTGCAGGGCCAGATGCTGACTTTTTATCTGTTCAATATAGTTGTTAAAATAGAAGGTGAGCTCCTCTATTTCACTGCTGCTCTCTGGTGCAACATCGCCGTTATCCAACGGGACCGATTCCTCCGACAGGGTTTGCAACAATCCCTTTATCGGCAAAGTAATGGATCTGCTCAGGTATAGTGATACAAGGCCGGAAATGACAAACCCCACGCACAACAAGGCCACGAGAAGCCTCTTGAGGAGTTCCAGCGGTTGATAGAAATCATGGAGGAATGCAGAACCGACAACGATCCAACCATATGACTCAATAGTCTCGTATACAGCGATTTTCTTTTTTGCAATGAGTGCATCACCCTCAAAATCGTCATAAAAAATCTTCCCGTTCCTGCTGGCGATGATCTGTTCCAGAACCTCCTTCTGGCGTACGGGCAAAAGATTGATATCACCACTCAAAAAGGGATGAATCAGTACTTCCCCATAAGTATTCATCAAAAAGGGATAGCCATGTTCACCAATATTGATTGACAGGACCAGTTTTCGATAATCACTCGCTTCAACGAGCAGTCCCAGTTCATCACCGTAGGCAGAGGCTGAAATGATCCAATCCCAGGGCTCGAAGTACTCCATATAAAGCAGCTTTTCCCGAGGTTCTTCTTCCCCCGGGTTTGCCCACTCATATTCTATATACCCTTGCTTGAGCACCGACTGACTTTTAATGAAATCCTGATCGATGATATTCGTTCCCTGCAGACTTTGGTGCGGGTGAGCTTCAAGCGTACCCTCGGACGTCACAATATAAATGTACCCGGATTTGCCAATCTTGATATCGGAAAGGCGTTGCATTACCTCTTGCTTTGCCGCTTCCTCTGAAATTTGTCCAGCTGCAGCCTGGGCCTCTATTTCCTGGGCAACATTCAGGCTATGCTCAGCCAGTGACCTCAGATAATTTCTTGCTGCCAGATCAGCCGAGGTTTCGACCATCTGCCGAATGCCACCGATGGTTTTTACCAGACTGTCGTCCAGCCGCTTGGTGATAATGTTTTGTAGCAGTGAATAACTGATCCAGCTACTGACACAGAACAGTAGAGAAAACCCCAGGAAGACGGTGAAAAAAATCTTGAAACTGAACTTGGACGTATTGAACATTTTTCAGTAACGATGATTTACTCTAACAATCAAACAGGTGACCCACAATTTGAGGCATACACCACAGGTCTAAGATAAAAAATATCACTGATATTTGAAGAATACAAGGTGCGCCATTCGACAAATTCGTCGATTGGTCTGGGGTGTAAGGAGCGTTAGTGAAATATAATCTTCACTGTACCATCATATCTGTATCATTCTCTAATCATGCGGTTCACCACACTCAGATACTCGGCTTGCCGACACGGTTTCGGTAGGTGAGCCAGATACAGATCATTCTTTATCACCCCCTCTATCGCTTCTAGGAATTCAATATTGCCGGAGAGAAACAGGATGGGGATTGTTTGATTGTGTTTGCGAATGTGCTGGTAAACATCCATACCATTTAATTCCCCAGGAAGCATGTAATCGAGGCTTATTAAATCGTATTGGTTTTTCTCGAACATATCCACGCCAAGTTGACCGTTTGCAGCAACATCAACCTGATGGCAGGACGGCTTTTTGCCCAGCACTTTACGTTGCATGTCTGAAAAGGCTGGTTCGTCTTCGACGACCAGAATACGTTTGTTCGTGTGAACCAATGCCGGGGGGCCATCAGCCATCTCATTCTCGGTTGATTCTGTTCTTGATAGTGGCAGTTGTATAGTAACTTTTGTCCAGGAACCGGGGTGTGATTCCACGTTGATCGTACCCTTATGCAATTCGACATATTTTTTTACATTGGCCATACCATATCCGGTTCCCTTGATACCCGGACGATACGTGCGATAGACATCCTGGCTCCCTTTGAGTGTGAAGGATGGGGCGTAGATATTCTCAATATACTCCTCAGGAATCCCGCAACCATTATCTCTAATCTGAAGCGAAACCATATCGTTCCCCGCAGTCGTGGAAATGGTAATGAGCGGATCGTCAGTGAGACTTACCGCATGTATCGCGTTTTGTAGGAGATTCACCAGGGTATGTTCTATCATCCCCGGGTCGGCAACGATGGTGATGCTCTCAGCAGCTTCCTTTCGAACCGTTACGCCCTCCAGATCACCCGCCAATAATTTCAGGACGAGATCGATCTTGTCATTGATGGAGAAGAATTCCCGTTTGGGTTCGCTGTTTTTCGCAAAGGCGATCAAGTTTCTGGTGAGATTTTTCCCCCGTATACCCTGATCAAAAATCACCTTGAATGTTTCCCTGGTTTCCTGGTCTTCGCAATCTTCCAGCGCCAGCTCGGTATGACCCAGGATAATTCCCAACACGTTATTGAAATCATGCGCCATTTTCCCAGCAATCTGACCAACCAGGGCAAACTTCTCCTGGTTACCAGCAATTTTCTGTGCTTCTATTTTCTCCTGCTCCATTCTTTTTCTGTCAGAGATCTCGACGGATAATTCCTCATTCATACGCTGCAACTCCCGAGTCCGCTGGGCTACCCGTTTTTCCAGATCCAGATTCGCTGCTACTACCTTCTCTTTTTCTTTCACCAGTAACCAATTCAGATAATACGCGTGACGGGAGTAGAATTCGATTGAGTAGCAAGCGATCATACCCGCAATATTTGCCCCGACAAAAAAGAAATTGTTGTTGATCAGAATCGATGTCGGTGTCTGGTAAAGAATCGCGGCAACCTCATAAAGCAGTACCACAATCCAACCAGCAGTAACCGCCCAGATAAATCGCGCCCGAATGAGGGTATAGCCAAACATAAACACCAGAATGAGCCCGGCATAGTATGAATAGCTTACGGGAGGAGGAGCAATGATGATCATACCGACAATACCGGCGCCGCCTATGATCATCAATGAACAGAGAATGAGCTGGATGTATTTGTGACATCGCGGGATGAACGTGAGATAGATGGCCAGGAGAATGGTCGGACAGATCAAAACGTATCGTATTGCCCAGATGACATTCTTTTCATCCGGAATCAATAACACATCAAGCAAACCGAAGATTGCATAAAAAAAACAACCGAGTCCAAGCGCAAAACGGATATGTTTCAGGGAACTCCGGGTATAATCTCGAATGAAATCTTCTTCCAGGTGACTCAGTGGGCCGCTAAAGCGGAGCGTGATGCGGTTCAACTTCATGAAATGCTTCCAGGTGATGGGACAAACCTGCAGAGGGCATAACTACTTACCACTTGGTTCTCGCGCCAAATTGAACTACTGTCATTTACCCCCCGATAGTTGACAACAGTATTTTATCAATTCAGCGGCTTCATACATCCATAATTAGCCGCTCAGGTCAAGCCTAAATAGGACACCCACCGCCGACCATCACTTGTACCTAGCAAACAGCCAGGGTAGAACCGATATAGACCGGAAGGACAAATTACGCAAAGACCAAGAGAGCTTACGCTAATATTGAAACCTAAACTGAATCAAAATAGATCATGATTGAAAGGAGCTCAAAAAAACCTCCCACCTCTTGAGCAAGCCTTCGCTGAGTTCTGCTCTTTAAACCTAGCTACTTTTCTTTAACCAGCTATAATGGAGATTCTGATGAGCCAATGAACAATATTTTTTCTAAACAGAATCAAAGGATACCCCACAATGAACGTTCGAATTTATGCTCTTTTGATCGCTTTTATGATGCTGTTGCCCGCGTGTTCAGATCCCTATTTCACCATGACTGGTGATGCGAAGATGATGATCGAGCGGGACATTCGATTTTTGGAGATGTATGAAAAATCCCTCTGTGAGATCAAGAAAGGACGTGAGCGGGAGGAACTCTCTCGGGGTAAATGTCTGGCACTCTATTATGACCTGAAAGAGAATGAACGGGTTGAAAACAGCAGAGAGAAAGTTGCCAAGCGGGTCAGTTATATCGTAACCAACCCGGACAAATTCGAAAAGGATGATTCCATTAAGGTTTACAATCTCACGACAAAGATCGGAGAATGCGACACCTATATCCTGCAAAACTGCATGTAGTTGATCTAAAGACGGAGAATCGGCTTGATGTAATAATCTCGATCAGCTGTATTTCTCCCTCAAAATTTGCGAAGCCTCGACAATCGCGCACAATTTTTTATAAACCACTTCCTCTACATTCACTGATCGGCTGGCAAAGCAACCAAACCCGCAATCGGTATTAAGAAATAACTGTTCTGGTTGGTAATGTACGAGTGCCTGCTCGGCCTTGGCAACGATGTAATCGGTTGACTCCACATCGTCGGTCCGGGGATTTACCACTCCCAACCCCAACTCACGGTCGGCGAGCGCATTGCCGACCACCTCGATATCTCCTGCCCGTGGCGTTGCATACTCGAGGACGAACTGATCGATTTTCATCCGTTCGAGCGCAGGTAGCAGTTTCGCATAGTCGCCTGTCAGGAGCACCTCTTCCTGTTTACTCCAGTTTCCTCTGCAGATGTGAATTCCGACTCGTATTCCATCAACTCCCTTAACGATTCGATTGATCAGATCAGCTGCAAACTTCAGCTCTTTACCCGCGTCCCGGCGGGTAGCAAGGGTCGCTCACATAAATGTCCGTCGGTCACATTCCTCGGACATGATTATTTCGGTGAGTACCGGTTCATCAAATTGGAAAAATCGCAGCCATTGTCCCGCAATTCGTTCAGCTCTTCCCGTAGGATTTTAACGATATCATTGGCCATTCGCTTATGGTTCCAGTAGGCCTTGCGGGTCAAAGCGGTGACCCACATGGAACGGGCGAGCAGATATGGTCCCGGGAGGGTGATTTTGACCGGTTTATCGGTTATTGTTTTAAAGTTTCAGATCATCAAGCGCCAGTGGTTCCCTGCGAGACAGTTTGCTCACACAGGTTGGATTTTTTGACTGCAGAAGCTGGCATATCCATCGTGCGCAGCATTTCCTCAAATTCTGCTTTGTCCTCGACATAATCAAGCATATCGGC
>QZLB01000267.1 GCA_004796425.1 Desulfobulbaceae bacterium
CTCTGAAGGTTTTTAATCACCGAGAGCGTGAAGGGAAATCGCAACTGAACCACTCCTGCCGCACCTCCTGGCTGGAAACTTTCATGGGGCAGCGTAAGTGGTGGGGATTTCAAACCAATAGTGCGCAGATATTCCTCTTCGGTGAGATTCGGCAGTGGGAGGAGTTGCAGCGAACCATCATCGCCACGTACAAAACGTGGCTTAAGGCCATAGCTGGAGATGGGTGAGAGAAGATCAAAATTTCTGCTGATGTTTCTTAATATATTTTCCGACATGAACGAGAAAATCACGATCTCTGCGTTATCGTCCTGCTGTCGAACATATCTCAGATACGCCTGGTCATTCCCATAACCAGGGACACCGTAATTCTTTACACAACAATCAATATTCTCAGAGAGAATATCACCCCAGGCCGCATCATCGCCTACTTCCGAACCAAAGGTAAAGGAATCGCCATAAATCGACATACAAGGTGCAGCTTCCGACCGTTTCTGACAGGCGGGGCTTATCCTTGAGCCATCCCGTTCATATTCTTCCCGACCATAACTATGGGGAGGAGGCCAGCCAAGTTCCGGATCACGTATTGTCAGATACTCAGCATAAGTCGGTACCTGGTCACCCGGTTCGGCAACCAGTGGAACAGGGACCTGGTACATCTTGCCCTGACTTTTCCAGAATAAACCAAGGCCGAAAGAAAAGGCTTCTATGAGCAGAAACAGGAACAGGATATAGAGCAGGTAATAGAGCTTCTTATATATTGGTTTGGCTGGCGTGTTGTTTTTCATTATGTATCGCGTTCAGGAAGCCCTTGTACGTTCAGGTAACAAGTTGATATTCTCTTTGCGTGCGCATCCCAACATCAGGTGACTCACTACTTTTCACCGGGCGATACGCCAATGTTATGAGTTGATTGAACCAGTAGCCTACCCCCTACTCCTTTTCTCTGAGGTAGACCATGATTTTAGTATCTTGCTTCAGGATGTGGTCAATCAGCCAATTGCGGATGGTCCCCATGATCTCGGTATTGAGGATGATCGCCCCCTCTTCATGATCACGGTAGAGTTTGTAAATTTCATTTCTGAACGTTTTATGCATTCGCCAATGTTTCTCTGCGTCGGGGTAACCGATTGAGGCCATATAGTCCTCTTCGAATTTGAAGTGATACTCGACATAGTCAAACATCTCTTTGAGGACTTCACTTCTGGTCTGCTTCATCTTGTCCTGCTCTTTACTCAGCAAAACATCATCAAGCCGGTTGAAGAGTCCAACCCATCTCTTATGCTGCTCATCGATCTCATCATTACCAGTACTGTATTCATCGTTCCATTCAAGCTTCATATGCCAGACACCTCATATAAATCGTTACCTTAAACACCGAAAGAAATGGTAACAGACCGCTACTTTCAACGTTCCCCATCCGTGTAGTATACACTCAGTTGAGCGGTAAGAAAATATGATTACCCCGTTGATAGGGCTCACCTTTTGAAAATAACACTGGTTGAGAAAAAATCGGACCCGCATGGACAAATGAATGATACTCCCCATTCTCTGCACATGGATCGATCCCCTCCAGCGAGGTAATATCACGATAAAACTCTCTGTCCAATTCCCTGCCAAGCCAGCTTTCATCAAGGCTATCGGTATTCACCGCAACGGTGAGCGCCCCAAACCCCGCATCGATAAATTCATTGAGTAATGATTTGGTGCCGTTTCCCCAGAGCGGAAAGAGGGGTGTTATATTGAGCTCATCGCACACCCGTTCAATCCAGGTACGGTGTTCCATCAGATAGATATCGCCAAAAACCCCAGCCGTTACCCCTTTCTTCTTCAAATCAGTGATGACTGCTTTGAAACAAACTTCATAGCCAGTAAAGTCAGTTGGTTCCTGGATTACCGATATGCTGATTTGTTCCGCCTGGGCTGCAATGAGTTGTTTTCTGATACCATGAGAACGTGAATGTTCTCCATCGCTGTCACACATATTTACCAGACTCTCCACTTCATGCGCTCCTTCCTGCAGAACGCGATAAAGTGCGAGCATGCAATCTTTTCCACCACTCCATGAAGCAAATACTTTCATCTGATTTCTACCCCCTGCCAACTCGTTTCTGCGATGCTTTTCATTTTGCCCTCTCAACACTTTTCTACCTGTTCACAGACCAACATACATTAAATTGCAGATACTTACACCTGCCAAGAACTGGTAAGATATAAGAATCAACTCACGATTATTGAGGCGGTTGGATAGGCGGTGAGTCATCACGCAGATGAGTGGTAATTGCCTAATGCCAATTCTGGAATTATGGTAATCCTATCATTTATCAAATGGGTATTTATCTAAAGAGAAAGGAGTATTCACATATGAAGCTGTCTAGATACGTTATTGTTGGAGTCGTCTCTGTACTGTTGGTCTTTATTTCATCTATCTCTTCAATCGCAGATTCCAATAACCCTGAAGAAGTGGAGACCATTCAGGTTGAGATAGCGACCCCACCACCAGTGGGAGAAACTCAGCTGAGCCGGGGACTTGCGAGTTTTTACTACACCGAGTTCTTTGCACGTGACGTTCGAAAACTCCCCAAATCAAAAACCTCACCCTACCCTTCATTTCCGGGTAAACCGATAACCGAACTCAATCATCAGTTTGGCAAAGATAACGTATTTGACAGCAAAACCAATCGGGGAGTCGGTATCCGCATGACAGGTTTTCTGCAGTTCCCTGAGGCAGGCAGCTATGAGATGCAGGCACTTTCCAACGATGGGCTGATCATTACCCTCGCCGACAAAGTGATTATCAATGATCCCAAACAACACTCCGACCGGCTCTCCAATATCGCCAGTATCATGATAAAACAACC
>QZLB01000042.1 GCA_004796425.1 Desulfobulbaceae bacterium
AACCCGCAGCAAACAGTTTCTTCACAATACCGCAAATCAGCAGAGAAAAATCCTTTTGTTTTGCGCGGACCTGGGTAATGACATCATCAAGAGCGATGGCTTGCTGATCATCAGGATTGTTGCAGTTACCGATGATGGATAGACCCAGAACTTTCATACCAACCTGATTGGCGACGATTGATTCCGGTACCGTGGACATACCAACCGCGTCGGCTCCAGATTCCCTGAGCCATCTGGTTTCGGCCGGAGTTTCCAGACTTGGACCAGCAACACACGCATACACACCACTGATCACATTACTGATTCCAGATTTTTGGGCGCTATCAAAGGCTATTTTTGCCAACCGGGGACAATATGGTTCAGAAAGGTCCGGGAAACGAACTCCCCACTGTTCAACATGTGGGCCACGGAGGGGATTTTCACCGAGGAAATTAAGATGGTCCCTGAGAATCATGATTGTACCGGGGTCGAATAGCGGATTGAGTCCTCCGGAACAATTGGCTAGAATGATCTGGTTGACTCCAAGCATGGAGAGCGCTCTGATAGGTAACGTAATTTCTCTGGTGGAGTATCCTTCATAAAAATGGAATCTGCCTGACAGGATCAAGACAGGCTGTCCAGCGATAAGCGCCTCGATGAGCTGGCCGGGGTGGCTTTGAACGGAAGCGTAACAGAAACCGGGAATTGCATCGAAGTCCAGACGGGAGATTGTTTCGAGGTTTCTGGCAAACTCATCGAAGCCGGTGCCAAGCTGGATGGCCAAAGCAGGTTTGAGAGAAAGGTGTTTCTTAAGATATTGAACAGCGCCTTCCACCCGCGCAATGTAACGCGCTGTTTCCTGATCCATCAAGCTGAACGACGGCCGTGTTGAGAAATATAGGTTTTAAACTCCTCGGGATCACTCTGCATCTCAACACATCTGCCCCTCTCCTGCATTAACTGCGCGATGTCCTCAGGCAACGGGATATCCTCCGCCGTCGCCTCCTTGACCGTCTCACCAAACTTTACCGGGTGAGCCGTGGCAAGGCAAACGGTCGGTACCCCCTGTTTTTTGAGTTCGAGTGCCGCCCTGACCCCAATGGCGGTGTGTGGGTCGAGCAGGTAATTATGGTGCTGATGGTGGGAGTTGATTGTTTCTACTACTTGCTGATGGTCAACCGCGCAGGCTTGAAAATCGCGTTTGATGTGTTCAGTATATCCAGACAGGTCGAGTGCGCCGGTTGACTGAAACTGCGTCATTGCCTCCTTTACCCGTTCCGGTTCACTGTCAAAGAGATAGTAGAGGTAGCGCTCGAAGTTTGAGGCTGCCTGGATATCCATCGAAGGGCTGGAGGTGGCGACGACTTCCTGCATTGAATAGTCACCATCGTTAACAAATCGAGTAAGAATATCGTTCTCGTTAGTGGCCAGAATGAGCTTGCTGATAATTCCCTCAGGCAACATTTTTTTGGCGATATAGCCGGCAAAAATATCACCAAAATTCCCCGTCGGAACCGAGAAGGATGTGGCAAGATCTTTCTCGTGAGTCGTGATGTGAAGGGTGCTGTAAATGTAATAAACTACCTGGGCAAGCACACGAGCCCAGTTTATTGAATTGATGGCGCCAAGGTGATACGCTTTTTTGAACTCAACCTCACCAAAAATCGATTTAACCATGGCCTGACAATCATCGAAGGTGCCATGTACCGCAACATTGTAAACATTTTCATCCGGTACCCCGGTCATCTGTTTCTCCTGGACCGGACTTACTCTGCCTTTGGGGTGAAGGATAAAAATGTTAATGCGATTTTTTCCTTTCACGCCATGGATGGCGGCGCTTCCGGTGTCCCCGGAGGTGGCACCGATGATGTTCAGTACCTGGTCATCACGTTCAAGTAGATACTCAAAAACATTACCCAGAAACTGCAGGGCGATATCCTTGAATGCAAGGGTTGGGCCGTGAAAAAGCTCAAGCAGATGAAGATCACCCAGATGGATGATCGGGGTAACCTCTTCGCTGCTGAAATTGCTGTAGGCCCGTGCTATCAAATTTTTGAGATCAGATGCGGGGATGTCATCGATAAACCGTGACATCACCTCAAAGGCAAGCTCGGGGTAGCTGAGCTGTTGCCATGTGTCGAACGTCTCACGGTTAATTCTAGGAATTGCCCGTGGAAGCAAGAGCCCGCCATCTTCGGCCAACCCCATCATGACGGCTTGGGTAAAACTGAGTGAGGAGACTCCGCCGCGTGTGCTTTGATATTGCATGATTACTCTGATAGTTTTTTTTAGGTTATGTTCCGCAGGAGTTTTGCGCTATACCCCTCTACGGTAGTTCTTCAACCCGTGGCGCATCATGCCAGAGCCCTTCAAGATCGTAAAATTTTCTTTGCTCGTGATAAAAGATATGGGCAACGATATCTCCAAAATCAAGCAATACCCACTGTCCCTCGCTTAACCCCTCAGCCCGGGAGGTCTTGATTCGTTTTGAGCGTAATTCATCTTCAAGACTTTCCGCCAATGCCTGGACATGTCGCACGGACCGTCCACTCATGATGATAAAATAATCGGTAAATGAGGAAATCCCCCGTACGTCGAGCACCACAATATCTTCAGCCTTATTATCATCGGATATTTGGGCACAGGTCTTCGCGAGCTCTTCTCCACTGAGGGATTGATACTCTTTTTTCAGTTGTTTCATAAACGTTTTCGTATGGAATGTGGCTTATCAACCACTGTTTTTACCCTTCTTTCGGGGTGGGAATTCAAAGCTAATCTTACCATTTTTCGCTAATATAAGGTAGGCATCAAATGGTCTTTTTTTCTTTGAAACAAATCCCTTGATAAGTTCGGTTTTGCCATTGCTCAGCATTTGCCGAATATGGTCCGGGGTAATTGACTTGGCCAGGATGACCTTGCTGATTTTGAGTCCGTTTTTCTCGTCGTTATCAAGGGCTGATTCTGACATGTATCCTGTTTCTGTCTCATAGACATTCGTCTGATCGGTGGGTGATTTACCGAGCGGTGAGCTATTCTTTATCGCTTCAATGTCCAGGTCCTTGGTGGAATCGGCAAAGAGGAAATCAACACGATTATTTTTCAGTCTGACCGAGGCAGTGAAGTTTTTGCCTTTTTTTGATCTGAAATCACTGAATGGACCAATGGTCTCTCCACTGAATAAGCCAATGATCTCTTCAGGTTTCATGATTCTGCCGCCAAGAATTTTCCTAATTGTTATCGTTCCATCGCCACTGACAAAGGAAGAGGCGGTCTCAAAAATCTCACGACCGGCTACTGGTGAGAATGAGGCCGGTTTCTTATCTTGTTCCTGATCATAGTTTTTTATCCGGTCGATGATCTGGTCAGTGAGATTCCTGATCTCGGTCATGAAAGACTTTCTGGTCAACTTGCCCTTGAGGATCTGGTTCAATTTATATTCCCATTCACCGGTCATTTCCGGTGAGGCGAGAACATCAATTTTCATCGCGTCCAGTAGAGTGAGCAATTCAAAAGCTTTACCGGTTGGGGTGAGTTCTTTCCCTTCGCGAACCAGGTAATGCTCCTTGATCAATTTTTCAATAATCGCGGCTCTTGTGGCGGGTGTTCCCAGACCCCGCTCTTTCATCGCTTCAGCCAGCTCGTCGTCATCGAGAAGTTTACCTGAGTTCTCCATTGCCGAGAGCAGGGTGGCCTCGGAGAATCGTGGGGGTGGTTTGGTTTCCAGGGCTTCTCTGGTTATCTCTGTGCACAATACCTTGGCGTCGGTGGGCAGTGGTTGCAGAATATCCCCGCCTTTTTCGGGCTTTCCATCAAGGTAGACTGCTTTCCAGCCCGGTACTTTCATAACCTTTCCTTCGGTGAGAAAGGTTTCATTCTCAACAATCGATAAACGTTTCGTGTTCAGGTAGCGGGCCGCTGGAAAAAATACCGCGAGAAAGCGCTGTACCACCATCTGGTATATTTTAAGTTCTGGCTCACTCAGTTCTGACGGTACCCGGTTGGTGGGGATGATGGCGTGGTGGTCAGAAACCTTCGCGTTGTTGAAAATTCGTTTATTGGGAGTGATATACTTTTTCGCCAGGATCGTTTCAGCATGATCCTTAAAGCGCCAGTTCTGCTGAGTCTTGACCAGTTTTGCCACGGTTGGCCGGTAATCTTCGGGTAAATGGCGGGAGTCGGTTCTTGGGTAGGTCAAGAGTTTATATCGTTCATAGAGCGCCTGGGCGATCGATAGGGTGTTTTTGGCAGAAAAACCAAAACGTGAATTTGCTTCTCGCTGCAGTGAAGTCAGATCATAGAGTTGCGGTGGTGCCTGACTCGATTCTTTCACGGTATCGGTAACATCGGCAGGCTTGTCAAGACACTTGTCGATGATTGCCTCAGCCTCGGAGGGTTGCCAGATCCGATTTGCTTTCAGATGCGGTTTGTCGGCAACTTTTTTAAACCCGGGATCGGTCCAAATTCCCTCATAACTGTTGCCATTATAGCGAAAGGTTGCGGTAAGGTTTGAATACGGGATCGGCACAAAATCAAGCCGGGTGCGCTCTCGTTTCACCAGCATGGAGAGGGTTGGGGTTTGTACCCTGCCGCACGGGGTCAGGAAAAAGCCGCCAAAACGCGAGTTATAGGCTGTGAGCGCCCTTGTTGCGTTGATGCCGATCAACCAATCCGATTCAGACCGGCATAGTGCGGTGTCTTCCAGGGGGAGCAATTCATTATTGTCACGCAGGCTCGAGAAACCATCCTTGATAGCCTCATCGGTCATTGATTGGAGCCAGAGACGTTTGATTGATTTGGAGGCAACCGATTTGTTCCAAACAAAGTTGATGATATATTTAAAAATCAGCTCCCCTTCGCGACCCGCATCGCAGGCATTGACGATGGTGTCGACATCTTTTCTTCTGATCAGTTTTTGCAGGGCATTGAGCTGGGAGCGTGTTGCATCGATGCCTTTGAGCGGGAATTGGTCGGGTAGGATCGGTAAATCGTCCATCCGCCATTTTTGAAAGCGGGCATCAATTTCTTCCGGGAAACAGATTGATACCAGATGACCGACTGCATAGGAAACGATATGGGCACTCCCCTCATAATGGGTGCGCTGTTTTTTGAATGAGCCGGGAAGTACTTTCACCAGGTCGGCGGCAACGCTCGGTTTCTCAGCGATTATCAGAGTCTTGTTGTTCATTTTATCTTCAGTGTGTTGTCAGCCGTTACCCTGAAATAACGGGGTAATCGTACTGTGCAAACCACGGTAAGGTTTTTACATACTCACATCTAACGGTAGTGCTGAAACGTGATTTCGGCAAAAATAAGTGTGAAATTGTTATCCGGAATAATGTGTCAGATGTTGTATTAATCGGGAAGTGGTTTGTCAATCGGAAAATTTTTTGCAACCATTTAACCCGGTATGTGGGGAGCCCATAAGTGACGAATTAGAATGAGGGGCCAGAATGTTTGAAATCACTACTCCTTCTTGACAGTGCTGGCTGATTGTGTTTAATTAGGGTGGTTCTGGAGATTTTTTGCGGGCATAGCTCAGTTGGCAGAGCGCGAGCTTCCCAAGCTTGAGGTCGCGAGTTCGACCCTCGTTGCCCGCTCCATCACCAGGCCCGATGTGATCTTGTCGGGCCTGTTTTCGGCTCCTGAATGCAGCAATACCTGTGAGTTTTTTGAAACAGGAGATGGAAAGTGGGCTCTGCCCGCTTTTTTTTATGGGGAATTACGGGGGACCACCAGAAAGGTGGTGAGATGTGTTAACAGATAATGTAACCGACAGAATCCGCGAGTTTGTTGTGTCATTGCTGCCTTCATATGAATTGGAACTTTATGATATCCAGTTTAGAAGAGAAGGGCATGGCTGGGTTCTGCGGATCATCATAGACAGTCACAGTGGTGTAACACTCGATGACTGCTCACGCGTCAGCCGTGAGGTAAGTGTGTTCCTTGATGTCGAGGATCTGATCGAGCATGCCTATAACCTTGAGGTTTCCTCACCTGGTGCCGAGCGCGAGTTGAGGAGTAGTGATGAATGCAGCAGGTTTATTGGTGAGCGCGTGCGAGTGAAACTATTCGAGGAACTTGAGGGGGAGCGTGTTGTCATTGGTGAGTTGGTGGAGGCCGCTTCAGGAGAAATAGTAGTAATAACTGAGCAGGGCAAAAAAATCAGTATGCCCTGGGAGAAGATAAAGAAGGCTCGTTTGACACTTTCGTAGTGGTAAAAGAGTGCTACCAGGTAGGGCGTGACCAGAAAAATGCACAGGAACGCTCATGGTGAGGTAAGTTAAATGATTTCCGATTTAAAACGCATCATTGACCAGATCAGCAGAGACAGAGGTTTTGAGAAGAACCTTCTCATTGAAGCCATTGAAGAGGCGGTGGCCTCTGCAGCCAGGAAAAAACTTGGCTCCAGGCGGGATATTGAAGTCAGGTACAATGAGGAATACGGTGAGGTGGAAGTGTTCCAGTTCCGAAGTGTGGTGGAAGGTGAAGCTGAAGACGAGCAGACTGAGATCTCCTTTGCCGAGGCCATTAACCTTGATCCTGAAGTCCAGGTTGGAGATGAACTTGGCGAGAAGATGGAGAACATTACCGATCTGGGGCGGATAGCAGCACAATCAGCGAAACAGGTCATTATCCATAGAATGAAGGATGCTGAGCGTGAAGTAATATTCGATATGTTCAAAGATCGCGAAGGTGAAGTGGTCAGCGGTATCGTTCAGCGGTTTGAACGAGGGAATATGGTCGTGAATCTGGGCCGAACTGATGCGATTTTGCCAAAGGATCATCAGATTCCGAAGCGCTCTTTCAAACAAGGTGACAGAATCAGGGCGCTGCTGCTTGAGGTGAGACAAAACAGCAGGGACTCCCAGTTGGTACTGTCCCGAACAGCTGATGATTTTCTGGCAAAACTCTTCCAGATGGAAGTGCCTGAAATTTCCGAGGGTATCGTCCGGATTATGGGCGTCAGCAGGGAACCGGGCTTTCGGGCCAAAATAGCAGTGAGTTCAAGTGAATCTGATGTGGATCCAGTGGGTGCGTGTGTCGGAATGAAAGGTTCCCGTGTGCAGAATGTCGTGCAGGAGCTTCAAGGAGAGCGGATAGATATCGTCACCTGGAGTCCCGATCCGGCAAAATACGTATACAATGCACTGGCTCCTGCCCATGTGAGTATGGTCCGGGTTGATGAAGATGCCAACTCTTTATTAGTGGTCGTACCCAATGACCAGTTGTCGCTTGCCATCGGTCGGCAAGGGCAGAATGTCCGTCTGGCCTCAAGGTTGATGGGCTGGAGAATTGACGTAAAGAGTGAGCAGCGCTATGCCAATCTCGAGGACAGCGGTTACCAGAGCCTGCTGAAAATTAACGGTATTGATGAAGCCCTTGCCGATCAACTCTTCGGCAAAGAGATTAAATCAGCGGCTGATCTTGCCCGGGCGACTGTAGAAGACCTCGTTATTATCAGAGCAATTGATGATGATTTCGGCCTCCAATTGATCGAGGCGGCAGAGGTCGTGGCCAAGGAGCTAGGTATTGAGCCAACCGTGCCAAAGGGCCAGGCAGCTGAGGCCTCTGAAGAAGTGGCAGTTGAAGGAGTTGATGATGAAACCGCACCGGAGCCAGCAGAACCAGAGGCGGAAGCGGGTGAAGAGTCGGTTGAAGAAGAAGAAAAAAAATAATGACTCGGCGAAGGTGCTGAGAACGTGTGTCACGTGCCGCGGTAAGTTTGAGAAAACCACGCTGCTCCGCTTTATCTGGGATGGGAGCAATCCGATCCCTGATGAAACTCAGCGCGGGGCTGGTCGAGGAGGATATTGTTGCATAAATCAACAGTGCCGGGATCGCTTTGAGCGCAATCCTCGAAAATGGTCACAGGTTTTTAGACTGAAAGAAAAAACAGCCTTGGGTGGTAAGACAGGGACAAGATAATTTAAGAAGCTGGTTGAAGCATACAGACAGAAGGCTTTCAGGAGTAGATAATGAGCAGGGTTAGGGTTTACGAACTGGCGAAAGAAGCAGGGATGAGCAGTAAGGCACTTGCTGATAAGCTGATTGAACTCGGTTATGACATCAAAGGTCACAGTTCGACAGTGGATGATGATACAGCCGAAAAAATTCGCAAGACCATTCTTCAGAATTCCGAGACGGAACTCGTTGAAAAACGTATCGACGCTTCCAGTGGCGGTGCGACCGTGATCAGACGGAGGTCAACGGTAATCAGAAGGCGGCCTAAAAAAGCGCTTGATGAGGCTGAGGGCGTCGAGCAGAAAGCGACCGATCCGGAATCATTCACTGAACCACAGAAGGTTGTAGAAGCGGAAGTTCACGCGGATGAGCCTGTTGCCGCTGAAATTACCGAGGCGAGTGATACTGAAAAAACTGAGTCGGTTGTCGCTGAGCAACCTGCAGAACCAGCGACTCCTGAGGTTGAGGTGGCCGAACCGTCGGCTGACTCTGATCCGATGGAAACGCCGGAGAAATCAGCGGAAAGTGCAGCGCTCGATGAACAGGCTGATACACCCACTGAAAAACCTGCACCGACAGATGAAGTGATTGCCGAGAAGGCTGACGAATCTGATAAAGAAGCGGTAGCTGAAGATATTGCAGACAAACCGAAACCGAAAAAGAGCCCGGCCAAGAAAGAGAAACCGCAACGTAAACCGGTAGCTCGCGTGGTTGGAACCATTGAACTTGCAACAGAGCCAGAACAGGAACCGGAATCGAGAAACCGGCCAAAGAAAAGCCAGCGACCAGCCCAGGGACGCCCGGCCAAGCCGTTTGGTGGTGCCACAGATATTGACCCGACGAGGCAGGCAGAGAGCGGTGATCGTGGAGGGCGAAAAAAAGGCAAGCGCGGCCAGACTCACGATGATGAAGACAGTGATCGTCGTGGCCGTGGTCGCAAGGGTAAGAAGAATGTAAAATTTACCCACTTTGACAATGACTATCAGCGAGGCGGAAAGCGGTCCAGGAAAGGTAGGGGCAAAGCAGAACGTGTCATCCCGCCGTCAACAGTTGAGATGAAGGCGAGTAAGAAGAAAATCACCATCTACGACACCATTACCGTTGGCGATCTGGCGGCTAAAATGAAGGTGAAAGCGAGTGAAGTGATTGCCAAGTTGATGGGGCTGGGAGTGATGGCAACCATGAATCAAGCAGTTGATGTTGATACAGCGACCCTGATTTCCGCTGACTTCGGCTATGAAATCGAGCAGGGTATAACCGAGGAAATCGGTGTTCAAATGCTCGAGGCCCAAGAAGAAGGAGGGGAAGCCCGCCCACGTCCACCAGTGGTTACGGTTATGGGTCATGTTGACCATGGTAAAACCTCGATCCTTGATGCGATTAGAAAAACAGATGTGGCTGAAGGCGAGGCGGGTGGTATTACCCAGCATATCGGTGCCTACCACGTTCGCTCGAAATCAGGTGATGTTACATTTGTAGATACTCCCGGTCATGCCGCGTTCACCGAGATGCGTTCACGAGGTGCTCAGATAACCGATCTGGTAATCCTGGTTGTAGCAGCCGATGATGGTGTCATGGACCAGACTCGTGAGGCGATCAATCATTCCCAGGCTGCAGAAGTTCCAATTATAGTTGCGGTCAATAAAATAGACAAGGAGAACTCGGATCCCGATCGGGTAAAACGAGAACTGGCCGAGCTCGATCTGGCCCCGGAGGAATGGGGGGGACAGACAATTTACTGCGAAACCTCGGCAAAGCAGAATATTGGTATTGATGAACTCATGGAGAATATTCAGCTGATGGCAGAGATGCTGGAGCTGAAGGCCGATGCCACCCGAAAAGCAAAGGGACGCGTTATCGAGGCAAAACTGGATAAAGGGCGCGGTTCTGTGGCGACGGTTCTAGTTCAGGAAGGCACTCTCAGCGTGGGGGATAGTTTCGTCGTTGGCCAGTATAGCGGGAAAGTCAGGGCGATGCTTGATGACAAGGGCCGGACCATCAAGGAAGCGGGACCAACCATACCGGTTGAGGTTCAGGGTTTGTCAGGGGTGCCGCTCGCAGGCGATGAATTTGTCGTGGTAACCGATGATAAAATGGCTAAAAATGTCAGCCAGGCCCGGTCCATGAAGATGCGTGAATCCGAGTTGGCTGCCAGTTCAAAAATCTCCCTTGATAAACTGTTCGAGAAGATGAGCGAGGGCGATGTTCAGGAACTGCGGGTAATCATCAGGGCAGATGTGCAAGGCACCCTGGAGGCATTCGCCAAAGCGGCGGAAGACCTCTCAACCCAGGAAATCAAGGTGCGGGTGCTGCACGAAGGAACCGGTACCATCACCGACTCTGACATCCTGCTGGCCTCTGCTTCTGAAGCAATCATTATCGGTTTTAATGTCAGACCTTCGGTGAAAGTAAAGGATCTGGCAACCAAAGAGAACGTGGATGTTCGTTCGTATGACGTTATTTATCACGCCCTCGACGACATCAGAAAGGCCATGGTCGGCATGCTCGATCCGACTTTTGAGGAGGAGGTTATTGGTACTGCCGAAATTCGCGATACCTTTAACGTCCCCAAAGTGGGTACCATTGCTGGCTGCTTCGTGACCGATGGCAAGATACAGAGAAATGCCGGAGTCAGGGTCCTGCGCGATGGTGTTGTGGTTTATACCGGCAAGATCAGCTCTTTGAAACGTTTCAAGGATGACGCCAAAGAAGTAGTATCCGGTTACGAGTGTGGTATTGGGGTTGAAAACTTCAATGATGTGAAAATCGGTGATCACCTCGAAGCATTCATTATGCAGCAGGTTGAAGCTACATTGGAGTAGGCAGGAGCGTTTATGGCTGAATGGCATCCCAAACAGGAACTTGAGTCGTTCGGGATTGGACCGTCCAAAACTCCGAAACGGGCTGACCGGGTCGCGGATGTGATCCGCAATGAATTATCCATCCTGATCCTGCAAAAAGTGCGTGATCCTGAACTACGAGAAGTGAATATCAGTCGGGTGGAGCTCTCAGATGACCTGAAACATGCCAAAATATACTTTACTACTCTTGACGGCAGCGGGCAGGCTTCACACATTAAGAAAAGGCTTCTGAAGGCCAAAGGTTTCATGCGCAGCCATTTAGCGAAAAGTCTCAATCTTCGTTTTACTCCAGATCTCCACTTCTGGTATGATGAAACAGTCGAAAAGGTGGAGGAGATGGAAAAACTGCTCGAGGAATTGGCAAAGGAGCGGAATGAGCGAGAACAAAATTCCTGAGGACCTGCTCAAGATCATCCAAGAGCGGGAACACTTTGTCCTGTTAACCCATGTTCATCCGGATGGCGATGCCTTGGGGTCATTGCTCGGTCTTGCGGAGATCCTCGCCAGTATGGGAAAGCAGGTACTGCCATACATGGACGAAGAGGTATCTCACCTCTATGATTTTCTGCCCAACATCGGACGGATCGAAACCAACCTCGAAAACGTACACCGTTTTGTGGAGGCAGCAGGGCGAGATGTAGCCGCCATCGCCCTCGATTGCGGCGAAGCCGACCGGTTGGGTGAGTATAAAGACGAGCTGCTGAAAATATCACCGTTTCTGGTTATAGATCACCACCTCTCCCATCGAAATTATGGCGATCTGCGCTGGGTTGCATCGAGCTGCTCATCAACCGGGGAGATGGTTTATGAGATCAGCGAGGCGCTTGGTGTTACTCCCTCCTATGATTGTGCTTTCAGCCTCTATGTGGCTATTGCCACTGACACTGGTTCTTTCAGGTATGAATGTACTGGTGCACGGACCTTTGAAATCGCCGGACAATTGATTAAATGCGGAGTACAGCCCGAGAAAGTTGCCAGTTTCATCTATGATAACTTCAGCAAAGAACGACTTCGACTCATGGAGATGGTTCTTGGTACCTTGCAACTGAAGTTTGACGAACAGGCGGCCTTTATTCACGTGACTCAGGATATGTTTGAGCAAAGTGGGGCTGCAAGCCAGGATGTTGAGGGATTTGTCGATTATCCCCGTTCCCTGAAATCGGTGAAAGTTGCGATCTTTCTGAAAGAAGCAAAAAATGATCTGGTTTCGGTCAGTCTTCGGGCAAAAGGCGAGTGTGATGTATCTGAGATCGCAAAAGTGTTTGGCGGGGGGGGGCATCGCAATGCCGCCGGCTGTCGTTTTCCCGGTTTGTCATTGTCTGAGGTACGAGAAAAACTGGAATTTGCTGTTCAGCAATCGCTTCGCATCTATTCATGAACGCTTTCTATATTTCCCTTATCTGATGGAGTTGTTATCATGACAGCTCTGATGGAACCTGGTGTGCTTCTGGTTGATAAACCGGCGGGGAAATCCTCTTTTGCCTTGGTCCGGGTGGTGAGAAAACTAACCGGTATCAAAAAGGTTGGTCATGCGGGGACCCTCGACCCGTTTGCCACGGGACTCCTGGTAATATGTATTGGTCGGCCGGCAACAAAGATGATCTCCCAATTCATGGATTCTGACAAAGAATACCTGGCCACTCTTCGGTTGGGAGCCGTTTCGACAACCCTGGACCCGGAAGGGGAAATAAGTCCGACCGACACTTCTTTTGCTTATCGCTCTGAGGAGATTGAAGCAGTTCTTGATCGTTTTCGCGGCGAAATAAAACAGGTTCCGCCGGCCTACTCGGCACTCAAGCATAAGGGAAAACCATTGTATCATTATGCCCGTCAAGGTGTGATGATCGAAAAGGAACCGCGTACCGTGCATATCCATTCATTGGAGTGTTTTTATTCCATAGATATGATCGATACACACAACCCAATTCTCACCTGTCGGGTGGTATGCAGCAAAGGTACGTATATCAGGAGTTTGGCAGCAGATATTGGAAAAGCGCTGGGTTGTGGCGCCTATCTGAGTGAATTACGGCGGACCCGGAGTGGTGTCTTTTCAGTGGATAATGCGGTGAATGGTCGTAGTTTATATGGAGATTATGACCCCAAAAAAATCAGTGATGATATTATTCAGCTTGAAGCAGTTCAGAATATGTTGCATTAATTTGTTTAAATGTATATGTTAGCTGGTTTCTGAGAAATTGTATTTGTGATATGGTATAATGACGAAGCATAAGCCCTATCTATTACCATTAGTATTATAATAATTAATTTTGAGCATTTAGACGTTGTTCGAATATATTGGGAGGAACGTTGTGGCACAGACGGCTGTAAAGAAAAGTGAGATAATCGAGAAATTCAAGACCCATGAGTCAGATACTGGTTCTTCAGAAGTTCAAATTGCGCTGTTAACTGACAGAATTCAATACCTGACCGAGCACTTCAAGACTCATAAAAAGGATCACCATTCTCGCCAGGGCCTGCTGAAACTTGTAGGACAGCGAAGGAGTCTGCTGGATTATCTCAAAAAAAAGGATATTGCCAAGTATAGAACGCTGATTCAGGAACTGGGTATACGTAAGTAACAGGTCCGGGTCGAATCAGTTGCAAACCGAACGGTTCAGAGCGATTGCCAGCCAGTTGCCGAATGAATCGTCCACGGATACCGATCTTTATTCGACGGGTGCGAAGCGTGCGTAAACGTTCTCTCATCCGTCACCACTCCTTCAGCGTCTCGTTTCATTGCCATTCTCTTGCAGACTGTTTCACGGTTAATCGAAATAGTCTGCAGAACCAATTAAATAATTATTTTTGGATACATAAAAGTCGGTCGGTGGAGAATCCGGCCAAAAATCAACGGTATTTCAGATAATGCCGTCAATTGGAGAAATTATGATTAGTAAAGTAGAAACCGCTATCGGTGCGCACAACATTACCATTGAGACCGGAAAACTAGCAAGGCAGGCATCAGGTTCAGTTGTGATCAGATGCGGTGATACAGTGGTATTGGTAACCGCTGTAGGAGACAAGGAAAACAAACCAGAATTAGGTTTTTTGCCCCTTACCATCGAATACCAGGAAAAGCTCGCTTCTGTCGGTCGTATCCCTGGTAATTATTTTCGACGTGAGATCGGCAGGCCCAGCGATCAGGAGGTTCTTACCTGCCGGATCATTGACCGCCCGCTCAGGCCACTTTTTGCCGAGGGTTATTTCGCCGAAACCCAGGTGATTGCTTCAGTGCTCTCAGCCGATCAGGAAAACGATCCTGACGTACTTGCCCTGACCGGCGCAAGCTGTGCACTGACCCTTTCCGATATTCCATTTGCAGGCCCGGTTGCAGGTGGCCGTGTCGGCTGTATCGATGGCGAATATGTCATGAACCCGACGATCAGCCAACTCGAGTCTTCAACCATCGATATCGTTGTAGCCTGTACTGAAAAAGCCGTGGTCATGGTCGAAGGGAAGGCTGATATGCTCGGTGAAGATGTCGTTCTGGATGCCATCTTTTTTGCCTTTGAGCAGTTGCAGCCGCTCATTGATGCACAGAAGCAGTTGCAGGGCACGAATGGCAAAGAGAAACGAATTGTTGAACCACCAGAAATTGATCAGGAGCTGTATGCGAAAATCACCGAGATTGCCGCCGCAGATATGGCGACAGTGATCACCACTGCCGACAAAAAGGAACGGGGTGATAAATACAGCAAACTCAAAGAGCAGGTAATTGAGAAGCTTGATACCGATGGTGAAAAGGCTCGTGACATCTCAGAGTTATTGGGCATGTATCGGAAAAAAGAAATGCGCAACATGATTGTTACCGATTCACAACGAATTGATGGACGATCATTTGATCAGGTACGACCGATCAGCTGTGAGGCGGGGTACCTTCCGCGAACCCATGGCTCTTCGCTCTTTACTCGTGGGGAAACCCAGGCGTTGGTTACGGCCACCTTGGGAAGTGAGCGAGACCAACAGCGTGTTGAAACGCTACAGGGAGAAGAAAACAAACGATTCATGCTCCATTATAACTTCCCACCGTTCTGCGTTGGTGAAGTACGGAGACTCAGTGGCCCTTCCCGTCGCGATATTGGACATGGTACCTTGGCAATGAGAGGACTTCAGGCTGTACTGCCGGAAGAGTCAGTCTTTCCCTACTCGATCAGGGTAGTTTCTGAGGTACTGGAATCAAATGGATCTTCTTCCATGGCTACCGTCTGTGGCGGAAGTATGGCATTGATGGATGCCGGCGTGCCGATTACAAGCCCAGTATCCGGGATTGCTATGGGTTTGATTAAGGAAGATGATACAGTGGTCATCCTCTCCGATATCCTGGGTGACGAAGACCACCTTGGTGATATGGATTTCAAAGTTGTCGGAACTGCAGAAGGTATCACCTCCTTGCAAATGGATATCAAGATTGACGGTGTTGACCGATCAATCATGAGCAGTGCTCTTGAGCAGGCCAAAGCGGGTCGACTTCATATTCTTGGAGAGATGGAAAAAGGCATTGCCCAGACTCGAACAGAAATTTCTGAGCATGCACCGAAATACCATACTCATCAGATCAACCCGGACAAGATTCGCGATATAATCGGCCCGGGTGGTAAGATCATTAAGGAACTTTCGGCTGAGTATGATGCAAAAATTGAGGTTGACGATAATGGCCTGGTCAAGGTCTTCACCTCTAACGGTGTTAACCTTGAAGCCCTGATGACCAAGATCAAAACCATTACTGCAGAGCCCGAAGTCGGTGAGGTCTATAAAGGCGTGGTGAAAACGATCAAGGATTTTGGTGCGTTCGTCGAAATCCTGCCTGGAACTGATGGCTTGGTGCACATCTCTGAACTTGACACCTCACGGGTCGGAAAAGTGACCGATATCGTCAGTGAAGGCGACGAAATTGAGGTTAAAGTGCTGGAGATCGATAATCGTGGTAGAATTCGGTTGAGCAGAAAGGCATTACTCAAATAATCGAGATCAAAACTGAATGTTCGCAAAGCCGGTTACCCTCACGTGACCGGCTTTTTTTATACCAGTTGATCGCTGTCAAAATGGTTTCTCATGAATGAAATTAATATTCAATTCAAATGGATAAACCCGAATAAATGTGAGGGACTCTCGGTCCCGTCGTATGAGACTGCTGGCTCGGCAGGGCTTGATATCTGTGCAGCAGTGGATGGGGACGTTGAATTGCAACCTGGTAAGCGAGTGCTGATATCAACGAATTTTGCAGTGGCGATCCCTCCGGGATATGAAATTCAGGTTCGCCCACGGAGCGGTTTGGCGATCAAACACGGGATTACCCTGATTAATTCACCCGGCACCATTGACAGCGATTACCGTGGAGAAGTGAAGGTCGGTTTGATCAACCTGGGGGAACAGGCATTTGTTATTCGAAGGGGCGATCGAATTGCTCAGATGATCGTCAGTGCTGTGACCCGGGCTGACTTTGAAGTTGTAACAGCGTTGGATGAAACTGCCCGCGGAGCAGGCGGTTTTGGGCATACAGGTTTGCAATAATGCGCTTCTCAGTTCTTGGTAGCGGCAGCAAGGGCAATTGTGTCTACATCGAAAATGAGCGTACCTCCATACTGATTGATGGAGGATTCTCCGGTAAGGAAATCGAGGCGCGGCTCAGACAGATAGATCGATCTGCTGAAGATCTCGATGCGATTTTTGTTACCCACGAGCACCATGATCATATCTGTGGTGTGGGAATCATGTCTCGGCGCTGTAAAATCCCGGTATTTGCCAACCCGGGAACCTTTGCCGGGGCAGAAAAGCGCCTCAAAAAGCTCCATAAAAGATGTGAGTTTACCACCGGCGAGCAGTTCAGTTTTCAAGATTTGCACATCCGTTCATTTGCAACGTCTCATGATACCAATGACCCGGTCGGTTTTATTTTCTCGAACGGTCATAGTTCAGTTGGCTTTTGCACCGATACAGGTATTGCCACCCGGTTGATTCAGACCCGTATGATGAAGTGCAATGGTTTGATCATCGAGTTCAACCACGATCCCGAGATGCTGAAAACAGGCCCATATCCCCCCGCTCTGAAACAGCGGGTGCGTTCAAGCCATGGTCATTTGTCCAATGAAGATGCAGCATCCCTGCTCTCGACTATCTTTCACGATCAGATGGAGCGGGTGGTGCTGGCTCACCTCAGTGAAACTAACAATACACCAGACTTGGCCTTGCGTGCGGCACTGTCTGCCTTTCCTGATGAGCCGGAAGTTCGAAAACGATTGCAAATTTCCGAGCAACGGCGACCGACCACGCTCTTTACGCTTGCCGGGTAGGTTTTTTCAAGCATCCGTACTATAAGTGATCGTATTATCGTAGAATCCATCGATAAAAGTTGGTTCGTTTCTCTTTGACCTAGGCCGGGGCGATTTCCTCAGCATTATCGTTTACGATCGTCCTGCTCCTGATGTGGTTCCGGGCTGAACCAGAATCGAAGAAATAAAAAAGTAAAGACTGACGGGTTTAGCTCGTCAGTCTTTATAAAAAATAATTCTCAGTCCAACTTAGGCGGAAACCGGCTTCAGCTCCAACTCGTGCATTGGGATAATTTCGTGACCTGAGTTCTTCACCCTCTGAATAGATTCCCAGGCAGCAACCGCGTCAGTATGAACACCCGGACAGACGGCCGGCCCGTTCATTGGGAAGTTTTTATTATTGCAACAAAATCCGGTAATGATTTTCGTCCCTTCCCCGGTTTCAACTTCAACGGACAGCGTGCCCGGTGTGTGACCGGGTGAATGGAAAACCTTAAGGCCGGGAATGAGCTCGCAATCTTCCTCAAGCTCGGTAAAATTTGTGTTTTCAATGAAATAGTCATCGTATCGATGATCGATGGGATGGGGATTTTTACAAAAGGAAATCTCATCTCTTCGGGCATAGAACTGGGCATTCGTCAGCAGTGCATTGTTGCCGCAATGGTCATCGTGGAGGTGGGTATTAATCACGGTATCTATCATCTCGGGTTTCAACCCGCACTCTTCAAGCCCTTCAACGAGTGTTTGCGGGGTAAGCCCGGTTTCCTCGGTGAAGCCAGCCGGAACGATCAATTCATTTTCATCAAGTCCGGTATCGATGAGGATATTCTTGCCCCCGCCTTGAAGTAGGAATACCCAAATTGGCAGCCAGATTGAGGTACCGTAACCTTGCTGGTATGTCATGATTCCCTGATCGGGGTTTCGCACTCCTGTTAAGAGTGGTGTGATTGAATACGTCATAAAGAACCTCCTGTTGCCTGATTGGTAAGAATAGCTGGTAAAAATGTATCAGATCATCCCAGATCCGCAAGCGGTTTCAGGTAATAATTTCACGATCATGGTGATTGATGATTCCCAAGATGAAACGGGAAGATTAAGATAGCAGAAAAGGTCAGTAAAAGAGAATTCAATACTTCGTTGAGTTTGGCAAGCGTTAAACCAAGAGATGATCCCATGGTGTCACGGGCAATTCGGAAAAAGCAGAAAGAGGTCAGGCGATGGTCTGAGCGAAGATATGAGAAACATCTTCGACACAATAAGTTGTATGCCAAACCAGGTATCCATGAATTTGTAATCGTACTCGACAACCTTAAACCAACGTTTAATATCGGCAAAATTTTCAGGAGTGCAGAAGCGTTCGGGGCTCGGGAAATACGGTTGATCGGAACTGAGTTTTTCGATGCGAAATCGGCCAAAGGTTCATTTAAATGGGTCCCGGCGATTTTCCATAAATCCTTTGAAGAGGCCTATCAGGAGCTGC
>QZLB01000235.1 GCA_004796425.1 Desulfobulbaceae bacterium
TCAAAAAAAACGTAAAGTTGTTAGGACACTCTTGGTCTATAGCAAACCACCTGTCTTATATCAATAGCTTATTTTACGATGCAGATTGCTTAACGATACGTATACCTTCAAGAAGGACAAGGCCAATCCCCTCGTTTATGGTACCACGTTTTGTAACCACTACGCAGAAGCGACCTGATCCATGCAAAGCATCAATTGCGCCCTCTATGTTTTTTGTACTTGACAGCTTGCACCAGAACATATACTTGTATGCACAACTTAACAATTGGGCATAATGGAAGAAAAGAAAGCAAATCTATTAGAATGTTGTCTGTTTTTCACCGCTAATTCACTCGCCAGGGTAATCAGTAGATTGGGTGATGAAGCATTTGCGGCCGTGGGCATGACACCATCGTACGCCTTTCTGCTCAGTATTGCCATTGCAGAGCCAGGTGTGTTGCAAAAAGAGCTTGCTGAACAACTCAATATGGCGCCCTCTACCGTCTCACGGTTTGTTGATGCGCTGGTTGCCAAAGGACTGATTAGCAAAAAGCAGGATGGCAGGAATACCCATATTTACCCCACAGAATCTGGAATCGCTCTGAAACCGGCCATTGAGAAGGCGTGGGGAAATCTTTATACTCAATACAGCGAAATCCTGGGCGAAGGTCATGGCAAGGAACTGGCCCGATTGACCAATGAGGCCAGCAAGAAGCTTCAGCAGGGGTAAGCAGCGTTTTCTTTGCATACAGATTGTTGTATGTGCATGCATAGCTCAACCATAGTTATGTCAAAGCATGAGGATTATAGGACTTCGCACCCTCGTAAAAGTATTACTCAGTGTATAAACAAAAGGAGTCAAACATGAACATATTCATTGTCTATTATCATCCAGAACCAAAGAGCTTTAACGGGGCGTTACGTGATACTGCGGTTACAACTTTAGAATCTCAAGGTTACACGGTGCGAGTAAGTGACCTGCATGCCCAAGATTTCTCACCTATCAGCGGCAGGCATAATTTTACAACCGTACAAAACGAGAACTATTTCAAACAACAGCTTGAAGAAATCCATGCCACCGAGTCAGGTGGTTTTTCCGAAGGGATTGAAACCGAGCTAAAAAACCTGGAGTGGTGTGACTTGATGATCTGGCAGTTTCCACTCTGGTGGTTTGGCTTACCCGCACCACTCAAAGGTTGGGTGGACCGGGTTTTTGCCATGGGCAGAACTTATGGAAACGGGAAATTCTATCAGGATGGGGTATTTAAAGGGAAGCGCGCCATGCTCTCATTAACTACCGGTGGTCCAGAAGCCGCCTATCTTCCGGATGGCTTTAATGGTGACATCATGGGAATTCTACGCCCGATCCATCGTGGAATGCTTGCGTTTGTTGGATTTGACGTGCTCCCACCGCACATAGCATATGGTCCTGCACACCTGGATGATTCCGAACGAACACAATTACTAGCTGACTACGAGCAGCGATTACTAAAACTAGAAACAGAACAATCACTTACCATAGGAACCTATTAGAGGAGAAAAATCATGAGTGTTGAAGTGCCCCCTATCAGCCAAGCCGCCGTACAATTCAGTGTTGACCAGGAAACCTGCGTAAAGTGTGGAATGTGTGCCAAGGATTGTCCGTTTGGCATCATTGCCCAGGAAGAAGACAGTTTTCCTACCTTGAGTGACGAAAATATGTGTATACGGTGTCAGCATTGTTTTACCGTCTGCCCCACCGGTTCTCTTTCGGTACTTGGAAATGATCCCAAAGAGGCGACTACACTCAAAGGTAATCTGCCGACTCAGGAGCAGTTAATCACCCTGATCAAAGGACGTCGTTCGGTGCGTCAGTATCGGGATGAAAGCTTGCCTCAGGAAACCATTGATCAACTGCTTGAAGCGACCTGGCACGCACCGACTGGCCATAATTTTCAGCAGAATTTGCTGACGGTAGTCGATAACAAGGAAACCGTTGATAAAGTTCGGACAGAAATCTATCAGAAGATCGAGCAGGCGCTGGCTGAAAACA
>QZLB01000317.1 GCA_004796425.1 Desulfobulbaceae bacterium
ATAAACAGGGCGGTGAAACCACTGCTCAGATAAAAAACCTTTCGTGATAACTGCATTGACAGGGAACGGCCATACTCTTTGGTAACGATAATATGAAATTTGTCGTCCATCTGTTTACTTCCAAAACTATTGTTTAATTCTGCTACGGTCAGTATGTTACGCGTTTGCTTACTGAAACCGCTGTGGTCCTCGTTGAAATAATTGTACTGCTTATACTCTTAAGGGGTAAAATTTTCAAGGAAAAATAGCTTTTTAAAGCAATTTGAAACGCTTGTATATTTTGTAATTATCACGTTATGTCCTATCTCTTTTCATGTACCCAGCTCACCAAGTCGTTTGGTGCCCAGCATCTCTTTTCAGACGTCAGTCTGGTTGTTCATCCAGGTGATCGAGTTGGGTTGATCGGGCCCAATGGCAGTGGCAAATCGACACTTCTACAAATAATGTGCGGTCTGGAGGAGCAGGATTCCGGTGAAATCCTGAAAAAAAAGAATCTGATCGTCAGTTATCTCTCGCAGGAAGACCGGTTTGATCTGGACCAGGATCTGATTGAAAATCTTTTGCAAAGCCTGAAGGATGCACCAATTTCAGAAGAAGAGAAAACCAGCAGGATTCAGGCAATGTTGAGTCGCGCGGAGTTTACTGATTTTTCCATTCCGGCTGGACAATTATCCGGTGGTTGGAAAAAACGACTGGCGCTGTGCCGGGCACTTGTACCTGAACCAGACCTGCTGGTTCTCGATGAACCGACCAATCATCTGGATATCGAAGGGATTCTATGGCTTGAAGAGTTACTGGCCGGGTCGTATAACAACCAGGCATCCGCCTTTATCCTGGTCAGTCATGACCGGAGGTTTCTGGAAAGCTCAGTTAACCGGATTGTGGAGCTATCCAAACAATACCCGGCCGGTTCGTTTCAATGCGAAGGAACGTACGCCGATTTCCTTGAAAAGCGACATCAATTCCTGGTCCAGCAGAATCAGATGGAAGAAAAACTTGCCAATAAAGTGCGTCGTGAAACGGAATGGCTCAGACGAGGGCCAAAAGCGCGAACCACCAAAGCCAGGTACCGAATCGACAAGGCATACAAGCTCCAGGATGAGTTGGGAAAAGTCCGCTCCAGAAACCGGGCCGGTGATCAAGTCTCCATCGAGTTTTCCAGTACCGGCAGAAAAACCAAGAAATTACTGGAGGCTCGCCAGATAGCCAAGTCTTTTGAGCAAAATGCGCTTTTTTGCAACCTTGATATATTGCTTTCCCCTGGTGACAAGGTGGGAATGCTGGGTCGAAATGGCTGTGGCAAATCTACCCTGATGAAAATATTGACGGAATCTTCTCATGGTGAATACCAGCTGGATCACGGGCATATCAAATGTGCCGATGGTCTATCAATCGTTAGTTTCGACCAGGAGCGGACTGCCATTGACCCCGATACCACATTGCGGCGGGCACTTGCCCCTGAAGGCGATTCAATCGTTTTCCGTGGCCGTTCAGTCCACGTGGTGTCATGGGCGAAGAAATTTCTGTTCAGGCCTGATCAACTCGATACCCCGGTGGGGCAGCTGTCAGGGGGGGAACAGGCCCGCATCCTGATAGCCGGTATTATCCGTCAGCCGGCTGACGTTTTACTGCTTGATGAACCCACAAACGATCTTGATATTCCGTCGCTTGAAGTTCTCGAAGAGAGCTTGCTGGAATTTGAGGGCGCGCTGGTTCTGGTATCTCACGACCGTTATCTGCTCGATCGGGTCTGTGATCGGGTTATCGGTTTTACCGGTGATGGGACGGTCCACTATTATGCGGATTATTTCCAGTGGGTCAGGGAACTGCAACAAGCGCAAGAAAAGACGATGCAGGTGACGGACACCCCAGCAGAAAAAGCTCCGCAGCAGAAGAAAAAAATCAAAGGTCGGCTCTCCTACCTCGATCAGCGGGAGTATGATGGGATGGAGGAGTGTATCCTGAAAGCTGAGCAGGAGATTGAAACGCTTGAGTCGAACCTGGTGAGTCTTCAGGAAAAAGGGGACCAACAGGGGTTGGCAGAAGTCTGGAATCAGCTGGAGGTTGCCAAGGAACGGGTTGAGACCTTGTATGAACGGTGGGAAACGCTTGAGGAAAAGAAACAGCAGGGTGAGTAATTGTCTATCGTTCAAAATCAGGTGTGATATTTTTACACACTCATATAACAGAGCGGGTAAAATCTACCCAGCTACTGGTCCGTGCTTTCACAGTCACCCATCATATTCCTCCTGACCAGATCTCAACCATGCAGTAAATACCTTGATATTACGAGAAATAAATTATTTAACTATTTACTGACATTAATGGCATGATTATTGGTTTATACCGTCCAGGCATGAAGTGTTGTTGTTATTAAAGTTTATATAAAGGTTATGAACATGAAGAAAATTACTTCCCTGACTATGGTATGGACCCTGATCATCCTGTTTGTTAATTCTATCATCTTGTATGTCGTTCCTGAAGGTCGCGTGTCCTACTGGGCAGACTGGCGGTTTCTCGGTTTGACCAAGGGGGACTGGGGGGCACAGCATACAACCGTCGGTTTCCTTTTTCTGGCGGCTGGACTGCTGCATATTTATTACAATTGGAAACCAATTGTCGCCTACATGAAGAACAAAGCCCGACAATTCAAATTCTTTACCACAGCTAATGCGGTGGCCCTGGCACTTTCGGCCATATTTGTTGTCGGAACCTATTACAATGTTCCCCCAATGAGCACCATCATGGAGATTTCAGAACATTTCAAAGACAGTGCGGCTAAAAAATATGGGGAGCCGCCCTATGGCCACGCCGAGTCGTCATCACTGAAAATGTTTACCAAACGTGAGAACCTGAATCTGGAAAAAAGTATTGAACTGCTGCAAGGTGCTGGGATCACAGTTACCAGTGATCAGCAGACAATCAAAGAGATTGCTACATCTGCAAAGCTTGCGCCTCAGCAGGTGTATGATATTATTAAACCAGCCTCGAACCTCATTAAAACCGGTGCAGATGGTCAGGTTGTTGAACCAACGGGTCTCGAGGCCTTTGTGAACGGACCGAAGTCAGGGCTTGGCAAGAAGACCATTGATGATATCTGCACTGAGTACGGCCTTGACCAAGCTGTAATTATCGAAGGATTAAAAGCAAAAGGATATAACGCTGCTGCTGATCGAAAACTAAAAGAGATTGGTGAAGAGAGCGGCACTACACCGATGGCGATTTATGAAGCGATGGTGGAAATTGTCGCGGGAGAGAGCAAATAGAAATCGCGAGATCGAAACGAACCATATGACCTTTGGACTCCATTTCGATGAAAAATAAGACTGCGCTCATTAATAGCATTGTATTCCAGGTTGCGGCGATCGTGATTGGTTTTTCGCTGGTCGCACTCCTATTGAGTATCTCGCTTTATCGTGAGAGCATGAAAAGTGCCGCCCTGAAAGAGGTGGAGAACAAGGCGGTCATCTTTCTTTCATCGATGGAGACCTCGGTCAGGCGGATGATCAAAGAACGTGATCCCCGTTCCATCTCCGAGTTGATCAGTGAGCGCTCGTCCCTGTTGGAAGATCACCTTAATTTTGCCATTGTCAGGGTCATGGTGCGTGATGTGGAAGGGAAAATTATTGACCACACCAGACCGGAGAAAAAAGGAACCACGCACTTCACCGATGATCTCAAAGAGGTGATTGAGACGGGCGGCCCCGTGGTGAAACGAGAGGTGAAAACACTGAGACTGTTACCAGGGCAACCAGTCGTACGGGTTATCGAGGTCATTTATCCCGTAACCAATCGGCAGAAAGGTGATATCCAGGCGATTATCAAGCTGATCATCAGTGTCGAGAAGTCTTTTGAGATGATTCGAGATGATTATGGAAAGTATTCCAGAAGGGTGATGTCAGGTTTTGTGCTCGTGGCGGTTTTGCTGGTCGGAGGGACCCTGTTTTTTATCCGTAGAAGGATCATCAAGCCGATTTTGGCCATTGAAAATGGTGCCGAGAGGGTCGCTGCCGGAGAGCTCGATACATTTCTGCAACCAACGGGGAATAATGAGCTCAGCAAATTGATGTACTCTTTTAATGAAATGGTCACTGGTCTGAAACAACGTGACCAGATGCAGCAATCCCTTGAAGTGGCAAAAGAGGTACAACAAAACCTCCTCCCACAGTCTAATCCATCGCTCAGAGGGTTTGATATTGCAGGAAGAACACGCTATTGCGATGAAACGGGGGGAGATTATTATGACTTTATTTATCCCGCTGCTGCTGAAAACAACAACCTCGGTGTGGTTATTGGAGATGTATCGGGCCATGGCATTTCGTCAGCACTTTTGATGACCACCGCACGCGCGTTTCTGCGGCAGCGATCTTCGCTTCCCGGTACAATCACTGAAGTGGTGGGGGATGTTAATCGACAACTTTCGCGAGATGTGGGTGAGAGTGGCAGTTTCATGAGCTTGTTTTACATGATCGTTAATCCTGATCAGATGTCCATGGACTGGGTACGTGCAGGGCACGACCCCGCTATTGTTTTTGACCCCGCCATAGGGAGTTGTTCTGAATTAAAAGGTGAAGGAATTGCCCTCGGCGTAGATGAAACGTGGTCCTATCGAATAAATGATCCCCTACCCCTTAAGCCCGGCCAGGTGATCATGGTGGGGACTGATGGGATCTGGGAAGCCCGGAACCAGGCGGGTGAAATGTTCGGCAAAGGGGCGGTCTACCAGATTTTGCAGGAGCGGTGGCAGGAGTCGGCTGATGCAATCGCCGCAGAAATATTTGACCGGTTGGATGAATTTACTGCGGGCACCAGACTGGAGGATGATGTGACGCTGATCATCCTGAAGGTCGGTGGTGGCGAAGGCTCCCCAGGCAGCGTGCCATCAGCCTGAGACCAGCTTCAGGAACTGATCTTCATCAATAATCTGCTTGCCAAGTTCCTCGGCTTTTTTGAGCTTCGAACCTGCTTTGGCACCTGCTACCACATGGGTAACTTTCTTGCTGATCGAGGAGGAGATCTGGCCACCGGCTTCTTTCACCATTTTCTTGGCTTCATCCCGGGAGAGCTGTTCAAGGCCACCGGTGAACACAAATACCAGATCCTGAAGCGGTGCGTCTGCATTTGTCGATCTATTCATGATTGGTACAACCCCGGCGGCGGATAACCGTTGAAACATCTCGGCGGTACGCTCATTTGCAAAATAATCAACCAGACTTTCAGCCGCTTGCTCGCCAATCCCGTCAATCTGGAGCAATTCATCGCGTGGTGCCACTTGCAATTCATCAAATGACTGATAATGCTGCTCAAGTAACTGAGCCGTGATTTCTCCAATGAAACGGATGCCGAGCGCTGCCAGGAACCGGGCCAGCGGTGGTGTTTTTGCACCCTCAATGGCCGCCAGTAGGTTTTTGGCGGAGAGTTCTCCCCAACCATCAAGTTGGGCAAGTTTTTCAGGGTCAAGCAGGTAGATATCCGGAATCGCTTTGAGGTAACCCTCAATATAAAGTTGTTCGACATATTTCTTGCCGAGTCCTTCGATATCAAGCCCCGCCTTTGAGCAGTAATGGATTAAACTTCTGAGCTGCTGGGCAGGGCAGCCCAGATTTTTGCAGCGGGTGATCGCCTCCCCATCCGGCTTAACGAGGGTAGAACCGCATGAAGGGCAATTTTCAGGCATCTGGATGGCCCGTTCGTCACCAGTTCTTTTGTCTGCAAAGGCTTTGATGATCTCAGGAATTACATCACCGGCACGCTGCACCAGGACCGTGTCACCAATACGAAGATCTTTTCGTTCCAACTCGTCACGATTATGCAGAGAGGCGCGTGAAACAGTCGCCCCATCAACCAGTACCGGATCAAGATGGGCGACGGGGGTAACGGCACCGGTCCGGCCAACCTGGAATTCGACATCGATCAGTCTGGTGGTTGCTTGGGTGGCCGGGAATTTATAGGCTATTGCCCAGCGGGGCGCTCGAGATTTCACCCCGAGGCGTGATTGCAGATCAAAATCGTTCACTTTCACCACCATACCATCGATCTCATAGGGAAGATCGTGCCTGATAGTAAGAAGCTTGTTGAAATGATCAGCAACCTCGTCAATGGTACGACAGTCACTGACGTAGCGGCTTACCGGTAACCCCATTTCCTGCAGCTTGTCAAGTAACTGGTTCTGGGTTTTCGCACGGGTAGAACTGTTCTCTGCTGCTCCATAGGCAAAAAAGCGGAGTGGGCGGGAAGCAGTTACCGTTGGGTCGAGTTGCCTGAGCGAACCAGCGGCAGCATTTCTCGGATTGGCAAACAATGGTTCGCCCGCTGCTTCTCTGCTGCTGTTAAGCTGGTGAAAAGCAGCTTTCTCCATATACACTTCTCCCCTGATCTCAATCAGGGCGGGATAGGGTGCGATGAGCCTGAGTGGTATTGAGCCAATGGTTTTCACCTGCTCGGTTATCTCTTCCCCTCTCAGGCCATCACCTCTGGTTGAGGCCTGAACCAGTAGACCGTCACGGTAAATGATCTCCACCGCAAGACCGTCCAGTTTGGGCTCTGCAGAATAGCCAGAAGTAACTTCCATATTCAAATATCGTTCAAGTCTATTGGCAAAATCGCGCAGATCCTGGTCGGAAAACGCATTTTCCAGACTGAGCATGGGAACACGGTGGTCGACTTGAGCAAATCTGGCAAGTGGCGGGCCACCGACTCGCTTGGTTGGAGAATCATCGGTGACCAGTTCCGGATAAGCTTCTTCTAAGAGGACCAGTTCACGGAACAGGGCGTCATATTCGCCATCAGATATAGTTGGGGAGTCAAGAACGTGATACCGATAGGAGTGTTCAGTGAGCTGTTCCTGGAGTTGCCGTATTCTCTGGGCTGCTTCCATTGGTTACGCTAACCGTTGCTGAGCAGTTTACCTGCTTTGGCGATATTATCACGTTCAACCTCATCAATAAAAATCAGCACCGCTTCCGGAGGCTTACTCGTTTCCCGACAAATGACTTCAGTAACGCCTTTGCTCATATTCTCTTTCTGTTCTTTGGTAAGTGTTCCAGCGACTCGGATGCTGACATATGGCATTTTTTTCTCCTGCTTGAAGATGGTGAGAGCTCTGGTATGGCGCTGAGCCCGGTGTTACCTTTCTGAGATTTCACTGGATATTTGAGTGGAAATTTTTCACAATATCCATTGACCAGAAATTATTGTAAATGTATTCACTATTGTGTCAAGAATGAAAACAATCGAGATGGTTTCACAAACGTTATTGAACGACAACGGTAAGGAGTAACGATAATGCATATATTGGTAACCGGTGGTGCGGGGTATATTGGCAGTCATACCTGTCTGGAACTCCTCGAGCAGGGGCATCAGATCACCGTTGTTGATAATCTGATGAACTCCAAAGCGGAATCACTCAAAAGAGTCATGGAACTCAGCGGAAAAACGCTGCAACTTGAGGTTTCCGATCTGCTGAATATAAACGATCTGGCAAGAATATTTTATTCCACAGACGTACCCATTGACGGGGTTATCCATTTCGCCGGCCTGAAAGCGGTAGGGGAGTCGGTGGAAAAGCCGCTGCTCTACTATCAGAATAATGTTATCGGGACGCTGAACCTGCTTGAGATCATGCGGGAGACCGGGGTAAAAAACCTCATTTTCAGTTCCTCTGCAACGGTCTATGGGGATCCTCATACGGTGCCAATCACCGAATCATTTCCCCTTTCATGTACCAACCCGTATGGTCGTTCCAAACTGATGATAGAAGAGATGCTTACCGACTTTCAGGTGAGTGAGCCGGACTTCAACATTGCCCTGCTGCGCTACTTCAATCCGGTGGGAGCTCATTCGAGTGGTCTGATCGGTGAAGACCCCAGTGGAATTCCCAATAATCTGATGCCGTATATTTCCCAGGTGGCAGTTGGTAAACTTGAGCGGCTCTCAGTGTTTGGCGATGACTATCCAACACCTGACGGCACCGGTGTCAGGGATTATATCCATGTGGTTGACCTGGCGCGCGGGCATGTGGCGGCGCTTGAAAAGCTTGCCTCAAATCCGGGTTTGGTGATTTATAATCTGGGTACCGGATCAGGCTATTCCGTTCTGGAAATGGTAAAGGCGTTTGAAAAAGCATCCGGAAACACCATTCCTTATGCAATGACAGAACGTCGCCCGGGTGATATTGCACAATGTTATGCGGACCCGAAGAAAGCCGAAAAGGAACTTGGTTGGAAGGCACTTCATTCCCTTGAAGATATGTGTGTAGACGCCTGGAACTGGCAATCTAAAAACCCTCAGGGGTATAGTGATAATTAGTTATAACTAAAAAATCACCCGATATAGCTTTTTCTGATAGAGCGCATCGAATTATTTGCTTTCAGTACTACATCTGACTGAGCACTGTTCCCTAAATCCGCATTTTTTTGTCAATTTTTCGTATCTTAACTGTCTGTTTTATTTGTGCAAATTGTTGTGCTTCTGCTCTTATGTTCCGACTTTCCTTTGTTACCGCATTGTTCAGAAAAAAATGAGTTGAACTGAAGAAATCCTGATGGTAATTTTCCTGCAAACTTTTTGTTTGTAGGCAACTTTTGCACAATAGGACCAGGTATGAGTTCAACCGTAATTTTCGGATGTGGCAATCTCATCATGGGGGATGATGGGTTTGGCCCAACAGTTATTAAGGAACTGCATGATAACTATCAATTGCCGCCCTCAGCGGAAGCGATTGATGCCATGACCGGTATCAGGGAGTATTTATTTGATTACCTGCTCATGGCAGAGGGACGTCCCGAGCATATCATTATCCTCGACGCCGTGGATTTTGATGACCGGGAGCCCGGTGATGTTTTTTTTATTGATTCCTCATCCATTCCCGCCAAGAAAATTCATGATTTCTCTCTTCACCAATTTCCCACCGTAAACCTTCTTCACGAACTGGAAGAACACACTGGTATTAAAGTGACCATAATTGCCGCTCAAGTCGAGTATATCCCTGCTGAAATTGAGCCGGGACTCTCGAAACCAATGATAACTGCCGTTTCTCGTGCGTGTGAAAAGATCATGCACATTCTATCAGAAAACAGCTAAATGAGGTGACCTTAGATGATGTACGAATTTAGAGTCAGCGAAATGGCAGAGGAGTTTGGTGTCCATCGAAACACCATAAGGAACTGGATTAACGCCGGTACACTTCCTGCCAAGGAAGGTCCTGGACGAAAGTACCTTATGAAATTCGAGGACTACCAAGCCCTTTGTGAGAAGTTTGGCCGTGAGCCGCTTATCAAGCCATCAAGCTATGTTGATCTTGAAAAGGTACAGAAGTACGAAGAAAGCAAAGGTATGCCGGTACCGATGGAACTTGGGTACACCGAGAAAACCATCTATTCCGATGCGGAGTGGGCTGATACCTGCATGACCTGTGGTACTTGCGCCAGCGCGTGCCCGATTGCAGGTGTAGATGGGCTTGATCCCCGTAAGATTGTCAGGATGGCTGTACTCGGTATGGAAGATGAACTCAACGAGATGAACTGGCCATGGAAATGTACCATGTGTGCAAAGTGCGAGAATGCATGTCCGGCCAATGTTCAGATCATGGCACTGATGAGAAGGCTGCGCGGTCTGCGGGACAGGGACCTGGTGCCCGGCCCGATTCACAAAGGTGTTGTTACCTGTCTTGAGCGTGGTAATAACCTGGGAATTCCCAAGGATGACTTTGTCTTCCTGTGCGAGGAACTTGGGGAAGAGCTGGAAGAAGAAGGGCTCACCGGTTTCAAAACCCCGATTGATAAAGTCGGTGCCCGAGTCATGGTAACGGTTAACTCAAAAGAACCGTTTGCCGAGCCGGATGATATGAAATACTGGTGGCGCATTTTTCATGCCGCCGGTGAATCCTGGACCATTCCGTCAGAGAACTGGGAAGGGGTTAACTGGGGACTGTTCTCCGGTGATGATGAATCGATGAAGACCGTTGTCGGCCGATTGGTAGACAACATGAGGAGGTTGAAATGTGAGGTCCTCCTCCTGCCTGAATGAGGCCATGCATACTTTGCAACCCGGTCCGGGTTGAACAGATGGTTCCCAGAGGCACTGAACGAATTCAAAATCATGTCTGTTTTTGATCTGTTGATGGAATACATCAATGAGGGCAAAATCAAACTTGATGATACCAAGCACCCGATGCGCTCGACATACCATGATCCTTGTAATTATGGGCGAAAGTCGATGAAGGCGTTTGGTGTCGCATATTACGAGGAAGGACGTACCATTACCAAGATGGTGGCTCCCGATTATAAAGACATGGAACCGAACCGTGAAAGCAATTACTGCTGTGGTGCGGGCGGTGGCGCATGGGCAATGCCTTTCGGCCCCGAGCGTGTGTTCTATGGTCGAATCAAAGCTCGTCAATTGCAGGAGACTGGTGCTGAATTGGTGATCACCCCGTGTCATAACTGTCGCGACCAGATCATGAAGTCGCTTGATCAGGAGTATGACCTGGGTGTTGAAGTAAAATACCTGTGGGAACTGGTTGCTGACTGCCTGATCTATCCGGGTCA
>QZLB01000051.1 GCA_004796425.1 Desulfobulbaceae bacterium
ACCGATCTAGAAGATGCGGTGCGTATTGGCAACATCATGCTGGAAAGTGGAGTCTTTCATCATGTCCAGCGGGCTCACGCATTTAAAAATGAATATCTGTTTTATCGGTTTGCCGAAGATGAAGGTCATGGTCAACTGGCCGCACCCGGCGAGCAGGGCTCCCTGGTTCGATGGGCTGATTTTCTTGGTAAAATCACCAGCCCTCCGGGGGATGAGAGTCTTCAGCCAGGCATCCCGGGCCCTGATGCTGATCTGGGTGACATGGCTCAGGATGATCTCGCGGCTGTTGGTGTTACGCCACTGGATGAACATAACGCAACGCTGCTGGATAATGTCCACCCCAAAAAATGGCTGGATCCTGATCCAAAAGAGCCTTACAACCTCGTGGTAATTGGCGGCGGGGCGGGAGGGTTGATTACCGCAGCTGGAGCAGCAGGAGTGGGGGCACGGGTCGCCATAATCGAATCTCATCTGTTGGGGGGAGATTGTCTCAATGTCGGTTGTGTTCCGTCAAAAGCCTTGCTGCGCTGTGCCAAAGCTGCCGCCTCGGTCCGAGACGCTGCTGATTTTGGCATACAAATCGACGGTGAGGTGCGCATAGATTTTGGCCAGGTAATGGAAAGGCTCCGCAAGCTCAGGGCTGAAATTTCTGCCGTCGATTCAGCCAAACGATACTCTGAACAGCTCGGTGTTGATGTGTATATCGGTCGAGCTGTTTTCACCAGTCCTACCACGGTTGAGGTAAATGGAAAAACGCTAAAATTCGCTAAGGCGGTTGTTGCAACCGGCGGGACCGCCGCTATACCCAACATACCGGGACTTGCCGAGGCACCCTATTTGACCAACTCTACGATTTTCAACCTGACCGAGTTGCCCGAAAGGTTTGGAGTCATTGGGGCTGGCCCGATTGGTATGGAATTGGCCCAGGCATTTCAGCGTCTTGGTTCTCAGGTTACCGTGTTTTCTCGCGATGAGAAGATCATGCCAAGAGAGGAACCGGAGGCGGTAGCGTATGTCAAAGCCTCAATGCAGAATGATGGGGTACATTTTGCCTTTCATTCCAAATTCAAGCGGGTTGAAAGTAGCGGGGCGGGAGAGCCGGTGCGGGTAGTCCTCGACAAGGACGGGCAGGAGGAATTTTTCGAATTTGACGGGTTACTGATTGCCACCGGGAGAAAACCAGCGGTTGCCAACCTCGGGTTGGAAGCTGCCGACGTTTCATTTGATGGTCGGACTGGGGTGGATGTTAATGAGCAATTGCAGTCATCCAATCCCAATATCTATGCCGTGGGTGATGTGGCCGGCAAGTACCAGTTTACCCATATGGCCGATTTCATGGCTCGAATGGTCATTAAAAATGCGCTCTTTTTCGGTCGCGATAAGGTTTCAGATCTTCTCGTGCCGTGGGTTACCTATACCGAGCCGGAGGTTGCCCACGTCGGGCTCTATGAAAATGACCTGATTGAGAAGAAAATCGAGTATGCCACTTACAAACGTGAATTCAAGCATGTTGATCGCGCCATTGTCGACGGGGAGACCGCAGGGTACGTCAAAATTCATGTGGCCAAAGGGAAAGGTACGATTCTGGGTGCAACCATTGTTTCAAATCATGCAGGGGATCTGATCAGTGAGATTTCTGTGGCCATGCAGTCGGGGATGAGTCTTGGCAGTCTGGCTTCGGTGATCCACCCGTACCCGACCGCTGCTGAGGCGATACGACAATGCGGTGACGCCTATAACCGAGAGCGTTTGACCCCGACGATTAAGTCTATTTTCTATCGACTTATGGCAATGCGGCGTTGATGATGGCGAAGAATCAGGCTTGAGCAGCAGTGTTAGGGGATACAGGGTGCTGAAAATGGAGGAATTATGCTGAATGCGATACTTCGGACCACGCTGTTGGCAATAGTAGGAGCGTTTTTCATAATAGCTACTCCCGTTGCGAGTATGGCAAAGGACGAAATCTATACGAATTGGCGGGGACTTGCGATCAGAGGGTATGATCCTGTGGCTTATTTTACGAATAATTCGCCGATAAAAGGTTCAGATGAATATGAACTGAAATGGAAAAAGGCTACCTGGCGTTTTGTCAGTGCGGACAACCGGAAACTGTTCGAGGAAAATCCGGAGAGATATGCTCCTCAATATGGCGGTTACTGTGCCTGGGCTGTGGCGCAGGGGTATACTGCGAGTGTTGATCCGGTGAACGCCTGGAAGATTGTGGATGGTAAACTCTATCTGAACTATGATGTTGAAGTACAAATGAAGTGGGTCAAGGATATTCCGGGATTTATCGCCAAGGGTGATGCTAACTGGCCAGGTGTACTTGATTGATTCAAAAGCATTAAGTGACCGCTTTTCCAGTCGGCACTATTTAGTACGAAGAATTGATCTCCCCATAAAACACTTTTCTTTCTGACAGAAATTATAGCGCCCATTCAACTGCTTTGGCAGCGTGGATTTTCGTGGTGTCATAGAGCGGAGTATCGGTATCCGTTTGTCCAATCAACATGCCAATTTCAGTACAGCCTAGAATAACTGCCTCACATCCCTTACCTGATAAGCTCTCAACAATGCGGAGATATTCCTTTTTGGACTGCGGGTTTTGCTGTCCCAGGCAGAGTTCCTTGAAAATCACTTCATGGATGATATTCCGGTCCTGGCTCTCGGGAACCATTACCTCAATACCGTGGTTGTTTATCAGACGTCCTTTGTAGAAGGATTGCTCCATGGTGAACGAGGTACCCAGTAGACCGACTTTGACAATATTGTCTTGACGAAGCGCTTCTGCGGTGGCATCTGCGATATGTAGCAGCGGGATGCTCACACTGCCCGCGACCGATTCAGCAACTTTATGCATCGTGTTTGTACAGATGATAAAGAAATCGGCCCCGCCAGCTTCAACGCTTTGGGCCGCTTCAGTTAGAATTTGCGCGGTACCGTCCCAATCGCCACCGTGCTGAAGTTTTTCGATGGGGGCAAAGTCAACACTGTGCAAGATAATCTTGGCCGAGTGTAAACCGCCGAGTTGCTGTTTCACCCCGTTATTGATTTCCCGGTAATACTCAACACTACTTTCCCAGCTCATTCCGCCAATCATGCCAATTGTTTTCATCCGGTTTCCTTCCTTCTAAATTCCAGAGGTAGACATTTTTAATCGACCACACCACTTATAAGGCAGGGAAGTTGCATCGCTTCCTTGAGTTCAGCGGCAGAAGCATTGCCGCCGCTCATCTGTAGGGCAACTTTCTTGTCTTTCAGCCGCTCACGAATTTTAATAGCCGCCCTGAGACAGGATGCACCAGCTCCTTCGGCCTGGTTCCGGGTGTGGTGGGCTGCCAGGGCAATTCCCTCGTAGAGTTCTTGCTCGGTTAATAAAATAAAATCCGTCAGATTGTTTTTGTACAGCGAAAAGGGTACTTCATAAGCGGTACCGGTGGCGATTCCCCCTGCAAAGGTGGTGTTTTCTGCTGTTTGTATCTCCTGGTGCTTCCAGGACTGATAAGCCGCAGGAGCCGCTGCGGCCTGCACCGCGATGATTTCAAGTTCCGGGCGTATTCTCTTGATCGATGAAAGTGCGGCAGCAGCCTCACTCCCGGCACCGATCGGGATAATCATCGTGTCCAGGTCTGGGACCATCTCTAAAATCTCTAAAAATTCGGTGGCCACCCCGTTTATCAGGTGGATCTCATTGGCGGGATGAACAAAGTATAATCCCCTTTCTTCAACGAGTTCTGCAACTTTTCTACCCGCTTCCTCAAAGTCCTTGCCATATTCGATAATTTCAGCACCGGCATCTTTTATCGACATGACCTTCAATGGGTTTGAGTTTTCCGGGACGACGATAATCGCCTGAAGTCCAAACAGTCTTGCGCTTGTCGCAACAGAAGTACCATGATTGCCGGTGGAGTAGGTGATCACTCCCTTGACACCAGCAGCTCTCAACTGGTGCATCAGGTTGATTCCTCCGCGTATTTTGAAGGTGCCGGTGGGGTTGTGATTTTCATGTTTGATAAACAGTTTCGCACCGACCAATCGATCCAAACTTTGATATTGGCGCAGCGGTGTCGGGGTAAGGTACTTTTTCAAAAGTTCGCGGGCTGCAAAACTGTTGGCCAGGGATATATTGTCTGTATTGCGTTTCATCGGTTCTCCTGTAAAACATGGAAATAATGTATCAGATGGCAACGAGTATACCGTGCTTTTTGTGAGCGGAACAGACACAGCTCTTTAAAAAACCGACCATAACAGATCCTCAAAAGTACTTATCCCATGACGTATGCTTAGTCGAAATATTACGTCCTGAGTAGGTTTCTACCTGCAGATCACTTGATCTGCCCACCGAGGAATCTTGGATCTAATCTCTATTCCAGGTAGGTGGATCAACAAGACAGCTGTATAGTTCGGTTGAGTCGAAGTGCTATTTATTGTTTGCGTTAATCAAAGGACCGGAAAATGGATGGTACTAGAGCTCTGGGAAAAGATAGGGGCGTTGGATGAAATGGATCTGGCAAATGTTCTCGCACGAATGTTTGCGCTTTATGAAGAAAAACTGGCAAACAACCAGAACGATTCGGAAGCCTTGCAGTTTTTCATATTTCTTGAGCAGGTCATAGATCAGGTGGGAGAGAGTGTAACCTTAATAGAAGGTAACAAAGCGGAAGACTGTTATGCAACTATCTGTCCAGACAAAACGAACAGGGGGCAGATATCATTCGTCTGGTAATTACTCCCTGTTCGTTACTCTCGGTGCGAGGAGATTAATTTTTTGGTCATTTCCTGACCGCAGCTTGAGAGTGGCACCGAAAATTTGTCCGGAGAACCCGCATCACAGGTACAGGCTTTTTTACATTTAATTCCATTTCCGTGCGCTCATTCAGCCCATGGTCACGGGTGGCTGATAGCCTGGAATTATTCCAGTTCGTTGAAATAGTCCTTCAGCCTATGGGTGCCATATTCGGGAGCGACCATATCCATGGCCATGACCGTCATAAAGAACTCGATGGGACCAAATTTCCTGGGGCCCAAAAAGAGTTTCAAGGCCGTCAGCGACCCAGCTCGAACCCATTCCGGGATGTGGCTGATTTTGGGCTTTTTCCCTGCAGCTTCAAAGGCGACTTCGGCAATTTCCTGGTGACTTAAGGTCTCTGGTCCGCCAACCTCGATTTCTGTCTCTACACTTTCTATAGCGTCAATGCAAACTTTTGCCAGGTCATCTCCATGGATAGGATTTGATTTGAAACTACCGTCACCAAAGAGATAAACCCGACCTTTTTTTGCCATGGTAAAAAATTCACTCATGTCGGAGAAGAAGCCATTGGGGCGGATAATACAATAATCCATACCTGAATTGCGCAATTCATACGCGAACTTCTCTTTTGCCTCACAAATCTTGAGGTTTTGTAATTTCTCACCATTTAAGACAGAGACGTAGATAAACTTCTTCACGCCACTTTTCCTCGCTTGCTCAAGCAGGTTCAGATTTGCCTGATAATCCACGTCCATATATGAAAGACCATCACTCTGCTTTGTAATACCGACCGATGAGATGACGACATCGATTGACTCACAGCTACGAAGCAGACTATCAGGGTTGGTAACCTCAGCTTCCAGCACATGGTCAACTGGTATATTAAAGTCATGAAATTTTCTGCTATTTCGGACGAGAACCGTTGTCTGGTAACCGCTCTCAACCAGGTTCTTTGCGATATATTTACCGAGATATCCTGTTGCACCGGCTACCAGTATATGTTCCATCGTATTCCCTCTCTTTGCAAATGTGGGTGAGTGTACGGGCAAGATAATTGTGCATTGTTAATGTCCTGCAATAACCGCGAATTCATCACCCGTTGGATCAAAATTACCACCAGCGACACCTGCCACTGTTTGTGAGATCTGAAGTCCATGCTGATTAAACTCGGTCTTCAATGATTCAACACTGAAATGTTGCAGCCAGTTATACACCACACGTTCAGCTTTTCCGCTCTCGAAAATGGTGTACTTGTCTAACACGAGCTTTTCCGGTTCATACTTGAAGGTATTGACGAAGGTGTAATAATCATGGGGGCTCCAGAACCCGAACAGCTGATTTTTTTCATAGGTAGCACTCTCAACGATTTTATCAAACCTGTTAAGAGCATAGACATCCATAAGGAGCGCCCCATCAGGTTTTAAGATCTTTTTGAATTTAGCCAGCAGGGAGCTCCTCTGACCGGGACTCAGGGCGCAAAAATCACACATGATCATCGTAATCAGATCGAACTGCTCATGGGTCTCAAATTCAAGGTAATCTGCAACTACATAGTTGATGTCTAAATTTTCTTTATGGGCGACATTGCGCGCATGATTGATTGAATTTTCAGAAAAATCGACGCCAGTCACCCGTGCACCCTTTTGGGCAAGTCGGGTTGCATAGAGTCCGGGACCACAGCCGAAGTCAATGATCTGCTTATTCTGTATGGCAAACTGGCCTGCAATCCAGTTACATGATTTTTCAATAAATCTGCTGTTTCTGCTGGATGCATCAATATCAT
>QZLB01000276.1 GCA_004796425.1 Desulfobulbaceae bacterium
CTCCCTGATCGAGTGGATATGCCCCTCTGCCTGCATGAACATCAGCAAACAAACGATACAGCCCCACCCGCTTGAGATCGTGCATCTTTGCAGTAAGCGTGGTGGTTTCCGTCCATTCCCCAAGCAGTGCGGACTCTTCACTCATAAGCATAACGGTCTCTTCCCCTTGTATGATACCAACGCAGTGGTTCCCCTCAAGGATAGGGTCAATCACCACACCAGCCTGTCCATCTGGTAATCGGTCGGTAATCAGACTGGTACCGGATACGATCTCAAATCGGCCATTATCATAATCTCTTGGTTCAGTCAGGGTTGCCTGCTGACCGGTGCTGAACGTATAAACACGTTGCTGGAGCGCCCCCTTGTTCTGTCGTGCAAATTTTGAGATGGTCATCGACGGCAGGAGCGTTTTGAACAGAGCGGATGCGTGATATTTATAGGCGGCACGATCAAACGTAATAGATGATGTTGATTCTACAAGAAAATCGAAGCAGGGTATACCCATCGAATACCAATAACTATTTGAAACCAATGCTAATTCGACGAGTATAATTAGAAAAAAAAGCTCTATAACACACTCCCCGGAAGATAACCACTACATCGGTCGGTTGCGCTAAATTTTGCCTCTCCGGGCTAGCTCGCGATTGACAGACAGAGAAAATTCACTTTAGAATAATTCCTGAAAACAAACCCCCGGAGGAAATAGATCGTGTCAGACATAATGTTGTGGCAACCATCCCAGGCGCAGGTAGAGGCAAGCCTCATTCATGCATTCATGAACCACATTTCTGCCCAGCGTGCGACCCCTGTTACCAGTTATGACGAATTATATCAATGGTCGATCAACTGCAGGGAAGAATTCTGGTCATCCCTCTGGGATTTTACCGGTATCATCGGCACTAAAGGTGATCAGACGCTGCTGTGCCCGGACCTGATGGAGGAATCTCAGTGGTTTCCAGAGGCTCACCTTAATTTTGCCGAAAATTTGCTAAAAAACCTTGCTGACCCGGCAATTATTTCTAAGATCGAAGACTTTGACAGAGCAGAAATGTCCGCAACGGATCTTCAGGCAGAAGTCGCCACACTTGCTGCCTGGCTGCGGAAACAGGGAATCGTGAAGGGAGACCGGGTTGCTGGCTATCTTCCCAACATTCCTCAAACAATGATCGCTATGCTTGCCACCGCGAGCATTGGTGCGGTCTGGACATCCACCTCTCCTGATTTTGGGGTTGATTCGGTAGTCGAGCGGTTTTCTCAGACCTGCCCCCGGATATTGATCACTGTCGAAGGTTATTTCTACAACGGCAAGTCCTTCAATATACTGGATAAGGTTGAGCAGATTGTCACCAAACTACCCGCCCTGGAACGAGTCGTCCTAGTGGAATTAATAGGTGAAACTCCTTTGCCGAGCAGCTATTGTTCTTATGCAGACATTACCAGTACAAGCCCTCCCCCTGCGCTTTATTTTGAGCCGTGCAGTTTTAATGATCCGCTCTATATTCTCTATTCATCGGGTACTACGGGCAAGCCGAAATGTATTACTCATTCAATCGGCGGCACCCTTCTCCAGCACCTTAAAGAGCATCAACTTCATTGCGACATAAAACCGGGTGACCGGGTGTTTTATTTCACCACCTGCGGTTGGATGATGTGGAACTGGCTTGCCAGCGTACTGGCCAGTGGTGCGACCGCTGTCCTCTATGACGGATCACCTTTTTACCCACAAGAGTCATCGCTCTGGGAGTATGCAGAAACAGCCCGTGTGAGTCTTTTCGGAACCTCCGCCAAATATCTGGACATGTTGAAAAAATCTGATTTCAACCCGAAGGATTCCTACCGACTCGAATCGCTCAGAACGCTTTGCTCCACCGGCTCGGTACTCTCCCCTGAAAGCTTTGATTTTGTGTATGAAGCAATTAAGCAAGACCTCTGCCTCTGCTCGATTTCAGGAGGCACTGATATTATATCCTGCTTTGTCCTGGGCTCTCCGATACTGCCGGTATATCGAGGTGCCTGCCAGTGCCGCGGACTCGGCATGGATGTCGCGGTATTTAATGAAGACGGTGAAGAGGTCATCGGACAAAAAGGCGAGTTGGTATGTAGACAGTCATTTCCTTCACAACCCATTAATTTCTGGGGTGATACCGACGGGACAAAATATCACCAGGCCTATTTCGCAAAATACCCGAACATCTGGTGCCATGGCGATTTTGTGGAACTCACTGAACAGGGAAGTGTGGTCATTTATGGTCGTTCAGATGCCACCCTTAACCCTAGTGGGGTGCGAATCGGAACGGCAGAGATCTACCGATACACCGAGCAACTCCCTGAAGTACTTGAAAGTATTGTCATCGGCCAGGAGTGGGACCATGATACCAGGCTGGTGCTCTTTGTTGTCCTGAAAGACGGTCTGACCCTTGATGATTCTCTGCGCAATAAAATCAGCAAAAACATCCGCGCCAACTGTACCGTCCGTCACGTGCCAGCAATTATCCTGCAGGTCGACGAAATTCCTCGAACCAAATCGGGCAAGATTGTCGAACTCGCCGTTCGGGAGGTGGTACACGACCGGGAGGTCAAAAACCTCAGTGCCCTGGCCAACCCGGAAACGCTCCAGTTTTTCCGGAAAAGAGTCGAGCTGACACCTGCTGTCCCAAAAGCTTCGAGCAAAAGTTAAGCCCTCTCTTTGTGTGGAAGCATACCGGGAAACAGCCCGCGACCTTTGCAGGGGAAGTTCGATTTGCAATGATCTATTTACAGATACCGGTCAGTTATGGTATCGATCCGGGTAATTATAAATACCTGTGGAACAATCGCTGGACCACTCGGCTGTATTACCACTAACGGCCCAACCCGGTTAGCCAGAACGAGTAAATACATGCCCTATTTCCTGCTCATTCTCACCACGCTCTTCTGGTCTGGTAACTTTGTTATCAGTCGGGGGATGAATGCTGACATCCCGCCGGTTTCCCTGTCATTCTGGCGCTGGGTTATTGCACTGCTTATTCTCTGTTGCTTTGCCCTGCCCGCCTTTTTCAAACAAAAAGAGACGGTTCGTAAACACCTTCGCTTTATCACCATCCAGGGTCTGCTCGGTGTTGCCGGCTTTAATACCCTCATTTATCTTGCCGTCCAGACAACAACTGCAATTAATGCAGTTTTGATCAATTCATGCATTCCCGTTCTGATCGTATTTTGTTCCTGGCTGATGTACCGTGAAACAATGTCATTGCGGCAGTATTTCGGTGTTTTGGTCTCTCTTTGCGGTGTGGTACTCATTATTGCCAAAGGCGATATCTCCTCCCTGCTGCAGGTAGATTTCAATTTTGGTGATGTACTTGTGGTAATCGCCGCCTTTTTCTGGGCGCTCTATTCATCCAACCTCAAGAGATACCCCCAGGAGTTGCACCCGTTCAGCTATCAGGTCGGTATTGTAATCAGTGGCCTGATCTTCCTGACGCCACTCTTTCTCATGGAACTCTACAGTGGCAGGCAGATGGTTGTCTCCACCGCTTCGATTGCAACGATCGTCTATGTCGGACTCTTTGCCTCCGTACTGGCCTTTATCTTCTGGAATAAAGCGGTCAGGACCATCGGGGCCAATCGGGCCGGTCCATTTATCCATCTGATGCCGGTCTTCAGCTCTATTCTTGCCGTCATCTTTCTTGGCGAACGGATCGAGCTCTTTCACCTTGCCGGAATCGGTTTGATCTTCACCGGAATCACCATGACCACCTTCAGGACGACCAAGACGGGCTGATTATGGCAACGGACACCACCACTGGCTTATGAAATTTATCGACCTTTCTCACCCGATCACCGAAGCAATGCCGGTCTACCCGGGCACCCAGCCACCAGTTATAGCGCCATGCTGCAGTCATGAAACTGAAGGTTTCATGGAACATAAACTCTCTATGTTCACCCATACCGGGACCCATATCGATGCTCCATTACATCTGTTCAAAGACGGCCGAAGCCTCGATCAGTTCAGTATCAATCACTTCATCGGCCCGGCAATCAAATTCCAGCTGC
>QZLB01000146.1 GCA_004796425.1 Desulfobulbaceae bacterium
AAAAATGGGGTCTGTCCCCTATTCTCCGCCTATCTTTTTAATATTTCGAGAAAAATATTTCGCCTAAGCGAGTTGGTCAAAAATCCTTTCCACGTCTTGCCCAGCGAGCAAGATAAGAACGATTACTGCTTAACATACTGCATTTACATCGTTTTTATTTTTGACATTACAAAAACGATCAAGTAGACTCTGCCGAATTTTACCTGGTCACTTTGCTGTACCAGTCTTCGGCGTAAACATCATGCTTCGATCGATATTGCAATTCACAGGAACGCGCGTCAGCATTCCTTTTGCTGTTTTCGTTGCGTTAATACTCACCATACTCCTCAGTCAACCATGTCTTGGGGAGCAAGATGATGTTGTCTACTATCTTTCCAGCGGTTCAGCCACAACTTCCACACTCGTTCCAGACCCTGCCCCTGGTGCTATTCCACTGAACAACAACAAAACCGTAAAACTTCTGATTGATGGAAAACAGCATTCACTCAAACTCAATCCCGGATCAAATGGTAGTGCCACCACTCATCAACCATTACCTTCATTGACCGAAGGAAGGCATCAGGCAACGCTCAAAACCACCTTACCGCCTGGAGAACTTAAAGATGAAAAACAGCTGCTTTTCTATTATGACACCACCCCGCCTGAACTGACGCTTGTTTATCCGACTTCAACTTCTTATGAAAGGCACAGGACACATTTTATCATCGAGTTTTCTGATGAAGGATCTGGGATACCAGCCACTCTTAGTGAGATTGATCTCACCGCTAAAATTAATGGAATAGCTGCTTCAGTTAAAGTAGTTAATGAAGACACGACAAGATCACTTCTTATTTCCCCCAGTAAGATCCAATTATACCCCTACGATGAGATCTTGCTTTCTGTAAGTATTAAAGACAGGGCAGGCAATGAGACTGCAAGAGAATTTGCTTTTACAGAAAATGATTTAAACTGGACAACAGACATTACACATTATAATTGCCGGAAGAAAGCTGTAGTACCTCCCCCTTATAACATTCACACCCGATACCATTACCCAGCCACAATTAAGGAGGATCACTTATTTTTTCGACCAGTTCTCACAACTAAAGATCCAATTAGAATTAATCGTGAAACTAATACAGCAGAGTTTTCCTTTGGTACGGTAGAAACACTTTTCAGCCCTGAGTATACCCCTGATAATGACCTTGATATACTCCTGAATAGTGTAGTTATAACAACGGACCATTCCGCGATTTCAGTTAGAAGAATCCCTCCAGAGACAGCCGGCAACGCTATTTCGTTTAAATATGAGGTAACTCAAAAATTATCAATCACCCCCAACAAGCAAATTGCATGGATAAAAGTTGAACATCCAAAGACCATATCAATAAGAAAAAATCCTTATTGCATTGATGCACCTATGTTCAGGTTGACGTTATCTTCTGAGCGGACATCCTACCGTTTTCCAATTCTATTGAACTGGCAAGGCGAAAGAGCCTATGAAATAGTCTCAGAACAAGACAAGGACGCATATTTTATCACGTATAATACCTGGACTGATCCTGTTCTGAAGTTTTTAGACACGAGCGCATCATACTTGTCGCATAACAACTCTCATTACTTTTTTAATGAAAAGGATAGAACTTATATCGGTAAAATTCCTGTACCCCATGAAGGATACTACTCATTCAGCACGGTGCTTTCAAATGCATTAGGGATATGGGGAGATTCTCAGAAAACGATAGCAAATCAAACCCATACAACCTTGGTTAACTTTGGAGCCCCGGTGATAAAAGGGTTCCGCTATGATCGAGAGACAGAGGAACTCAGCGCAATAATCAGGGATGAAGGCACTCCGCCTGATAAGCTGAGAATAACACTGAACATTACTGATCATGGGCAGCGCAGCTTTGAAACGACGGTGCAGGATGATGGTTCCATAAAACTCATTGCTTTCTTCCCAATGCCAACCTCTTTACTGCAAGCAGAACTCTCTGTTTTTGACCTGGCAAATAACCGGACTGACGCAGCAACACCGATACTCGGTATGCCTGAACCAGAGCCGGATCAGGACAAGAAACGCCATACATTTAAGGATAGCGAAGAGATCTCTATTGCGGATGACTTGCCACCAGAAGACTTCTCTATACTCGCTGCTCAAAGTTCTGGCACCAGTCTGGTGAGGGAATGCTCCTGGCACAGGATTCTGTCAATCGGTTCAATCTTCAGAAGGTTTAACCAGGACAAAGATCTAATCAGATCATTTTCATACAAATATTACCCAGTCGATAGTTCTTACCAGACTAAATTCAAGTATTACCCTGGAGAAATCATTCACCAGTCATCGAAAGACTTCATTCAGGTTGAAAGTCAGGATGTGGATGGTGGAGAAAGCCTCACAAGGTCGGTTCAAAGTAGCTATCCGTTCACCATTGACCAGAA
>QZLB01000116.1 GCA_004796425.1 Desulfobulbaceae bacterium
ATCATTCGCGAGAAGCTCGAGCAGGATCACCCGTTAAGCCAACATCTTGATTATGTGCTTGAAGATGCTGATCGGTGCAAAAACATTGTTAAAAACCTGTTGGCATACAGTCGGCAGTCGAGCCCGACCAAAGAAGCCTTTCCGCTCAATGAACTGGTTACTGAAAGTTTACGTCTCCTTCATGATCAACGACTGTTTCAACATGTTGAAATTATAAAAGAGTTGATCAATTTTGAGGTGCTGATCAGGGCTGATAAAACACAGATTTGCCAGGTTGTGATCAATCTCATTCTCAATGCGGTAGATGCCATGGAGGAACAGGGAACCCTGAGGTTGAAAACCTTCATCACGCAAGACAAAAAAATGGCAGGTTTTTCGGTGATAGATACGGGCAGCGGGATCAGTGGCGAAGATGTCTCGAAAATTTTTGATCCGTTTTTTACAACCAAGGAACCAGGAAAAGGAACGGGACTTGGGCTGAGCATGGCCTATGGCGTATTGGAGGAAAACCAGGGCAGGATCTATGTCGAAGAGACGGGTTCTTCGGGAACAACAATTACCCTGGAACTTCCAGTGGTCACGCTATCTAATGAGATACTATTCGATTCAATCGGGTAATGGACAGGATAAAGAGAGTAAAAAATGGCACCTTTTAAATTTGCAGATAAAGCCAAGATCTTAGTTGTTGACGACGAATCACGAATAAGAGACGCCTGTGCACTGGTGCTTGGTGAAGAAGGTTTCGAGGTCGCGTCTGCAAGTGATGGTGATCAGGGTGTGCAAATGATCAAAGGCGAGCACTTTGATGTCATCCTGGTCGATCTGATGATGCCCGGCCTGTCTGGTTTGGAGGTACTTTCCTATGTCCGGGAGAAGCACCCGCACACCGTGGTCATTGTAATCACCGGTTACGCCACCCTGGAACATTCAATCGAGGCGATGAAAAAGGGGGCATTCGATTTTATCCCCAAACCGTTTACCCCCGATCAGTTGCGCACGGTGGTTGCCAAGGCCATTAAATACAACCGTGCCTTGCAGGATATTGCCGACAGTAATTCAAGGCTCAAGACTCTGGTAAACAGTCTGATGGATGGGGTGCTGGTCCTGGATCGGGAACGTCGGGTGGTGCTGGCAAATCCGTCTTTTTTGCATATGATCGATTATCACGGTGAGTCTGTTCTCGGCAAATGTCTCGATGACTGTCCGGTGGGTGAAAAACTGCATGGTATGGTGACTGAGGCACTTGGCATGGAAGGTGACCCGCTCACGGAGTTGGCTGAAGAGCTTAGCTGGGGAGAAGGTGAGGCACGAAGGATTTTCAGAGCCAAGTGCACACCATTTCGTGGTCGAACCGGATCAAACATTGGCACGATTACCGTGCTCAATGATATCACCGCTTTAAAAGAGTTGGATCAACTCAAATCTGATTTTGTCTCTTTAGTTTGTCATGAAGTTCGAAGTCCCATGAACAGTCTTATGATGCAGATTCAGGTGCTCCTGGATGGCCTGGCCGGGGACCTCACCGACAAACAGCGGGAAATCCTCATCCGGGCCTCCGGAAAAATGGGTGGGTTGAGTGATATGGTCTCAGAATTGCTCGATTTGTCTCGGATTGAGTCGGGACTGATTACCAGCGAAAAGGAGCAACTTGATTTTGAACGGTTACTCAATGAACAGGTCGAATTCCACACCCCTGGGGCGTCGGCCAGGGGGAGCACGATCGAACTGGAGATTGGTTCCAATCTACCAGCAGTGTTTGCCAATAAGCGTGGTATGGAAGAAGTACTCACCAATCTGATTACCAACGCCATTAAGTATTCACCTGATAACAGCACTATTTCAATTTCATCCCGGATCGAAAACGAATATCTCTCCACCACCGTCTCGGATTCCGGTTACGGTATTCCCCAGGAAGATCTGGAACGGGTCTTTGACCGCTTTTACCGGGTCAAAGATGAGAACACCAGAACCCAGCAGGGAACGGGATTAGGTTTATCACTCGTTAAATCGATTGTTGAAACACACCATGGTATGGTAAAAGTTGACTCTGCCATCGGAAAGGGCACGACCTTCACCTTTCTGATTCCGATTAACGAGCTAGTCTGATTCCCACTGAATCAGCCCTCTCCAGAATTGTGTAATCATAACCCAATTTGAGAGTAAAAAATGAAAATGAAATATAGTCTGGTATTTCTAACCCTTATCCTGATCACATCTTGTACCTGGGTTAAACCCACCGACGAAGGGAGTTTGGTAACCTTTATTGAAGAGAAGGATCAAGTTCCTCAAACGTGCACCAAACTTGGCGCAATGGCCACCATGGTCAAACATAAAATTGGCTCGTTTAACCGCTCAGAAGAGAAGGTTAACACGGAGTTGATTACCCTTGCCCAGAATGAGGCAGCTGAAATGGGTGGTGATACCATCACTGCAGACGGCCCGGCCCAGGATGGGGAACGAACATTTATCATTTATAAATGTAGCAAATAGCTCTGCAGTCACGCGCCAGAAAGCTTAGCAAGCGAGTTTTACCCCTTCCAAGAGTTTTTTCGATGGGCTGAATAAAGCGCGACTGAGAAGCATACGAAACGATCGTTAACGAAGACGAGGGCTAAGTGTCACCGTTAATGCTGCAACATCGCTGAAAAATTCTCTATAAAGTCAAATCAGCGTCTTATGATCATTGTACTTATTAATTGAATCTCACATAATTAATCAAATTTATACCAATACCTGCTGAATGTTGCTTAAAGCTCATGAAAAATTGGTTATAGATCGATTATTCAGTCAAGAACTGAAAGAATTTATCAAGGGTATTTCCCGTTGAAACGGTAGCAATGTTAATCATAAGAGAGGGATTGTAAAATGGTTGAAAAGATAGAAAAAAGAGCCTTTGGCAATACCAATCATAAGAGTTCTCGAGCAATCTTCGGTTCTTTCGGCGTGGGGCATGTCAGTCAGAAAGAAGCTGATCAGGTACTGGATACCATTTTAAAATTCGGGGTTAATCACATTGATACTGCGCCGTCATACGGTGAAGCAGAAACACGCGTTGGCAATTGGATGAAGCACTATCGTGATCAATTCTTTTTGGCCACCAAGGTAGATCAATCTTCTTATAAAGAAGCCAGGGAACAATTCTATCGTTCACTCGACCGGCTGCAGACGGACCATGTAGATCTGCTGCAGATGCACAATTTTACCGATGTTGTTTATAGGGAGCTTGCAATGGAATCTGGTGGAGCTCTGGAGTTTTTAGTTGAGGCTCAAGAAAAGGGGCTTACTCGCTTCATTGGTATTACCGGTCATGGTGCCCAGGCTCCATTGATGCATTATCAGAGCCTGCAACGAAAGAGTTTCGACACTGTTCTACTGCCATGCAATTATACCATGATGCAGATTCCACACTATCGTGAAAATTTCAATCGACTCATTGAAAAATGCGAAAAACAGAACATTGCAGTACAGACAATCAAGGCTGCAGCCAAAGGACTGTGGGGGGGGAAGACAAAAAAGCATGCTACCTGGTATGAGCCGCTGACAGACCAAAGTTCAATTGAAAAGGCAATTCATTGGGTGATGGGGCAGACGGAGGCTTTTCTTATTACAACTGGCGATCTCGATATACTACCCAAGTTTCTTGCTGCAGTAAGCAGTTTTTCAGAGCCACCCGCGGAAGATGAAATGATTGCGCTTGTGAAAGAACAGGAGATGACACCTCTTTTTGATCAATAATTATCTGAGAACCAGAGTAAATACACTCAATGAGAGGTCCCTCTTGAATGTTTTAGCAGGTGTCCCACATCGTTCAGGTCGTCAGAAGAAAGCTCAAAATCAAAGATGGAGAGGTCTTCCTTCATGTGCTGCTCCGAACATGTTCCGGTAAGCGGAACAATACCAATCTGGCTGAGATATCTGAAGAAAACCTGCGGTGCGGTTTTGTTGTATTTCTTAGCGATGGTCTGGACGGTATTGCTGGACAAAATGTGCGGGTTTGCGGTGAGAGTCCAAAAACTCTGATAGATAACTCCATGCTCGGAGCACCAGTTTCGCACCTCTGTATCATATCTCGTTTCATTATAAAACCGGTTTTGCACAATAGCAGGTTTTATGGTGGCATCTGCGTAGAGCTTCCTCAACACTTCCGGGTTATAACAGTTGCTGATTCCCAGTTGAAGAGCACCACCACTCTTTTGAATAGTTTCCATGGTATTCCAAACCTTCATCAAAACTGCGTGGGGTTGTAATGGCGAATGAAGCACCAGAGAATCAATGTAATGCGTTTGGAGGTTCTTTTTGGAGGCCTCAAAAGACTGGATGATTTGAGATTCTATAGGGGAATTCTTATCGTATGGCACCTGTTTTGGATCCTGGCCAGCGAGTGGTGTGAATTTGGTTTGCAGAAACAGGGAGTCACGCTCGACACCATGGTCTTTTAATCGGCTCAGAGCCTCACCGACAAGGGGCTCCTCATAGTGCTTTGGTTGGCAGGCGGTGTCAATTCCTCTAAATCCTGATTGAACAGCTTTCACAACCAGGTCTGCCGTTCGCTCTTTTTTCCAGGCTGTACCGTAAATAAGTCGTGGCATATTAATATCAGCCGCAGTTTTTACCCATTCTTTACATACCATTACAATAACCCCTTCGTTTGTCATAACAGAAAACTATAGAGAAACAGTGGGACGTCTGTTTAATAATGTTATACAGAAAATAATGAGCGCAAGCAGTTGTATGCTGGAACGAGCTCTAAGTGTTCGAGATACTTCCCGCTTATCCCGTTTCGATAGGGCAGCAGACACCGATAGTGGCCATCAATAGATATACAGGAACAGCTTTTGGGTTTGCAAACCTCTCAATCTAAAGATGCTCGGTGGCAATTTTGACCGCCGGTTGGGCTCAATCCGTGGTTTGCCTGTCAAATGAAAAAGGACCATTTGCCTGGTGGGTGGGCCAGATTTCAACACTTGTCACGGTCACATGTTCGGGTTGGTTGACGACCCACCAGATGGCCTCCGAGATATCCTCCGCCGTGAGCGGGGTGATACCCTGGTAAGGGGCATCACTTTTTGCCTCGTCTCCGTCAAATCTCACGTGTTGGAACTCGGTACGGGTAAGTCCTGGTTCGATGCAGCAGACTCGGACCATTGTGCCCAACAGGTCGGCTTTTAAGTTTTGGGTGAAATGTTTAACAAAGGCTTTGGAGGCGCCGTATACATTACCGGTCTGGTAATTGTACTCCCCGGCAATGGAGCCCAGGTTGACAATGAAACCGCTATTTCTTGCCACCATACCAGGCAATACGGCTCGCGTACAATAGAGCAGACCATTGATATTGGTTTGGATCATCACATCCCAATCATCCAGTTTGGCATCCTGAGCCAAATCCAGACCTTTGCCAAGGCCCGCGCTATTGACTAAAACATCTATATCAGCAAATTCTGCTGGCAGGGCAGCGAAGGCAGCCATTACTGACGCCCGGTTAGACACATCGCAGGCAAACGGATAGAAGGCATCTCCCAACTCTTTCCGAAGTGCCTCAAGTCGATTAAGTCGACGGGCCACACCGACCACGCGCCAACCATTGGCGACAAAGTGTTTGGCTGCGGTCTGACCAATCCCGGCGGAAGCGCCGGTAATACAGATGACACGACTCATTTATAGACTCCTCAATTGAAGTTTACTTTTAGAGACCTTTGGAAAGGGATTATAAGTAATTGTGATCTCTTCTCACTAAAGAATAATTACAATTCAGATATCAGCACTTTAAAATAACGTCTGAGAGCAGAAGCGAGCCTAGATCTTACCGACAGGTGCCAGATATACCGTAAACTCATCTTCTCCGTCAACCCGCAGTAATGTATCCATTGCTTCCTGATCGTAAGCGGCGATTGCACAGGTGCCAGCTTCAATATTTTCACAGGCCAGATACAAATTCTGACAGACATGCCCAGCGTCCAATAGAATTACACGGTGGGCCGCATCAAGGTAACGCCACTCCATCCGGTAGGGAATGGTTGTCCAGACGAAAGTTGCTGCACACGTTGCAACAAATTTTTGCCCGAACGATGCCTCTGAAAGGCGTGCTTCAAGACTCCTGTCAGATTCGTATATCAACACCAGCTCATTTGATAGTGGCAGAAACCGATACAACCCCTGAGGTACCTTTTCCACCCGATGTACAAAAACATACGTTTCAAAACTATGCCGGGCACCGGCTGACGGGACGGTCCTGAAATGAGCGATGCCCTTTTCGGGATCTCTGATTCCCTGGGTTGCCCAAAGCAAAAAACTGAGCTCTTCTAGGCTAAGAGAAGTGTTGCTGAATGAACGCCTACTCTTCCTGCCACCAATCGCTGAAACAACACCCTTGTTGGGTATTGACTCACGCCACTCTTCCCGAGTGGGGAGAATAATTTTAATTGCATCAGAAGGAACACCTTTTTCAACAGATGGGGTGGGGATTCCCCTGCTCTGGTCACTTCTTCTAAAGTTTATTGTCTTTCTCAGACTATCCTTTAGAAAATCACGGTTCGATTTGAAATTGCTCATACTATCTCCGGTCTTCTTTGCATGATTGTTATATTGGGAGAACATAATCATTCGCAGGAACAAGGCACCTGTAACTATAGATATAAATAGTAGCGTCTGGTCTGTTCTGAAGAGCGTCCACGCAGGTATACCGGGAGCATATTGTAACGTTCCCCCTTACTTTAGAAATCTTATTTACTTCCTGAGGATGTAGCTCCCCGGTAACCTTGTATTGAGTGTTTTATAATTGGCTTTCCGCATGCTTCCTGGGTGATCTTTTCAAGAGCATATTCATGATTGAGCTGAGGAAAAAGGTAAGAAAGATCAACATGGTTCCATAGGCCATGGCAAGCCCGATATTGTATTCAAATATCCCATTCACCATGGCAATGGAGAGTGGTTTGTTAGAGGCATTGTAAAGAAATACCGAGACCGTGTATTCCCCAATCGAGCGAATGAATATCAGCAGAAAACCGGCGATGATTCCAGGATAAAGAATCGGAATCGTAATCTTTCTGAATGTATAAAAACTACTCCCACCCAAACTTTTGGAAGCTTCGATGTAGTTTTCGTTGAGATTTTGAAAGGAGACGTTGAGTGTCTTTACCACGACAGGTAGGGTTCTGACGAGATATCCCAGGGGGAGAAGGATCGATGTTCCGACCAGTACTTCATTCAGTGAGAAGATGCTCGGCTTATTAAATGCATTGATGATATTGATGGCGATGGCACTGGCAGGGATCGCCCAAGGTAGCATGGTGAGCAGTTCAACAAGCCACTTTGCCTTCAATTTCGTTTTCACGATCACAAACGATGACGGGATCGCCACCAGAAGACCCACCCATGCAGCCAGGAGTGCCATAACCGTGCTGTTGAAAAAGGGTTGCAATTTCCGCGAGCTGGAAAAGGTTTCCGTATAGTTTTCGATGGTGAATTCCTGAGGGAAATAGTTCACCATCCACGAACTTGATGGCACGAATGAGACAAGAATAATCGTAGCCAGTGGCAGTAAAATAGAACCGATGACCAACCAGACAATAGTGTGGGTAATAATTCTGGTGAAAGGATTTACAATTATCACCGGTTTAAAGCTCACGCCTTTTACGGATGAGATAAACTGGCTCTTTGCCTCATAAATCCTGAAAATGATAAAAAACAGCAGGGAAATAATGGTGAGAAGCGATACCTGGGTTGCAGCGATTTCCATATAGTTATTTGCCTTGGATAGCAGGATCTGAGTTGTCAGAACCTTAAAGTCTCCACCGATGATGCTGGGGGCGGTGAATGAACCAGCGCCCGAGATAAAGGTCATTGCTGCCGCTGCAATGATCGCCGGTTTTAAAAACGGCAGGATGATAGAACAGAAAACCCTTCTGCGTGATGCTCCTAGATTGCTCGCGCTCTCTATTGCCGAATAATCCATCTGCTTTATGGCGATGGAAACCGTTATGTAAAAATAAACATATTGCGTATAGGCGTGGATAATCAGGATTCCTGGTAATCCGGATAAGGCGAAGGGTGATGATTCTAATTTCAGCAGCAACTGGAGTGCTTTGGTTACCATGCCACTCTCGCCATAGAGTTGCACGAAGGCGAAGACAATGATGATACCGGGCATAACCAATGGGAGGAGCAAGAGCTTGTCTGCAATGGACCTCAGTGGGAATTCATAGAAATGAATGGCAAAGGCAAGTGAGATACCAACTCCGCCACAAACGAAAACGGAGAGGAGTCCGAGCAGGATGGAGTTGACCAAAGGGAGACGGGCGGTCTCACTGGAAAAAAAATCCTGGTAATGAACAAGGGAAAAACCACCATTTGCGGTTAGGCTTGTCTCAACGGTTTTCATGGCAGGGAAAAGGATGTAGCCGATGAGAAAGAAGAGTAATAGAAAAAGACCGCTATATTTTACAATAGAATCTGGGTGTCTCCTGTGTACCATTTTGGTTAACGTTCCAGGATATGCAGATCGCTTTTGGAAAAGCTGATGAATACTTTCTGGCCGACTAATATCGTTTCCTGGCTAGGAGTGGAACTGAGCTGTATCGATCGAAAGAGGATGTCATCAGCTCTCACGGACAATTCCGTTGTCAGGCCGTTGTAACTTTTATCTTCAACGAGTCCCTCTAAACAGTAATCCTCCTCGTTGGGTTCAACTGAGACCCTGATCGTTTGTGGTCGGATTGAAATATGCATTCCATCACTGTCAGTCGCTGTCAGCAGTTTCTTGGCCAGTGTGCTTTGTTGAGCACTCTCACTATTGACTGAGAGCAGGTTGGTTTCCCCGATAAATTGTGCAACGAAGGAATTTTTTGGGTTTTGGTATACCTCTTCAGGGCTTCCTGTCTGGATACAGGCCCCTTTATCGAAAACAGCAATCTGATCAGACATCGTCAATGCCTCTGTCTGATCATGGGTAACGAAAATAGTCGTGATCCCAAGTTGGGTTTGCAGTCTTTTCAATTCGGCCCGCATATTGTCGCGGAGGCGTGCATCAAGATTAGAAAGGGGTTCATCAAGCAGGAGCACCTTCGGTTCAATGGCCAGAGAGCGGGCAAAGGCGACTCTTTGCTGCTCCCCGCCAGACAAGTCGGAAACAGCGCGACCTTCCAGCCCCTCGAGGCCGACCATTGCCAGGTACCGTTCGGCCTTCTGTTTGATGGAGGCTTTAGATCTTTTTTGAACTTTTAGGCCATACTCGATGTTCTCGATGACACTCATAAACGGAAAGAGGGCATAGTTTTGAAAAACCATGCCCACATTCCGTTGTTCCGGTGCAAGTGAGGTGATATCTTCATCACCGAGGAGTATGGAGCCCCGATCGGGGTGAATAAAACCCGCAATAAGCCTGAGAATGGTTGTTTTTCCACAGCCAGATGGTCCGAGAAAGGTAAAAAAATGTCCATTCTCTATACATAGATTAATGTCTGCACACGCTTGTGTACGGCCATACCACTTTTCTATGTTCTCAAGAACAACCGTTCCCATGAATACTGCCGAACCCCTCGTGCTTACTTCTTCTTTTTCTTATCCTTGCTGACACTTTTAATCTCGGAATCCCATTTCTGAATCCAGCCAGATTGTTTTGCAGCAAGATCCTGCCAGTCAACATCCATGA
>QZLB01000157.1 GCA_004796425.1 Desulfobulbaceae bacterium
ATTGATACCGCCTATTACCTGATCCACTCCATGGGAACCGGGGCGGACTATCGCCGACTCGACATGGAAAGTGCCCAGCGGTTCAGGGACAGCTGCATCAAAGCCGGAGTAAAGCGTATCGTCTATCTCGGTGGCCTCGGTCTGCCGGAAACCGCCTCCAAGCATCTGCTCAGCAGAATTGAAACCGGCGAGGAACTCTCAGCCAGACCAGACGATATCCAGACCATCTGGATACGCGCCGGGGTAATTATCGGCTCGGGAAGTGCCAGTTTTGAAATTATGAGGAACCTCTGCCAGAAACTCCCGGTCATGCTCACTCCGCGATGGGTCAGGACGAAGACCCAGGCCATCGGTATCGAAGAGGTAATTGACTATCTCGAACAATCCATTGAACTGCCTCATGAAAAAAACCTGGTGGTCGATATCGGTTCTGAAAAATTGAGTTTCCAGGAAATGATGATAAAATCGGCAAAAGTCATGGGGTTGCGCCGCTTCCTGATTCCGGTCCCGGTGCTCAGCCCCTCCCTTTCTTCCTATTGGCTGATCCTTTTCACTCCGGTCCCGTACAAAATCGCCTCTTCACTGGTGGAGGGTTTGAAAAGTGAAACGCTGGTACAAAATGACAACGCCGCAATCCATTATCCTCAAATCAAACCAGCCACTTTCGAACAATCGGTTGAGCACGCCGTTGCAGAACTCCAGGAAAACCAGATTTTAAGCAGATGGTGCGACAGTACCGGTGGCGTGGCCTGCGATGTGAAGGATTTTGATGATCCGGCAGGAGCGGTAATCAGGGATATCAGAATTGTTCCTTTTCCACCCGGGCTGAGCCGGGAAAAGATTTACGATTCGGTTTGCTCGCTCGGCGGCGAGAAAGGCTGGTATAAATACCAGCGCTTGTGGCGGTTGCGCGGGTTGATCGACAAGGTTTCTGGCGGATACGGGTTGGGCCGCGGCAGAAGAGACCGCAGTGAACTCAGGATTGGTGATGCGTTGGATTTCTGGAAAGTTGTCGACCTCAAACCGGGCAAACGACTGTTGCTCTATGCCCAGATGAAGCTCCCGGGGCAAGCATGGCTTGAATTTGACATCCAGGAGGACCAACTTGTCCAAACCGCCCACTTCATTCCTTCGGGAATCATGGGTAGACTTTATTGGTACTCGGTTCTGCCATTTCACAGCTTTGTCTTTCCTGATTTGGCCAACAGTATTATGAAAGAAGCGGCGCGTTAGTCTAGCTCTAAGGCAGAAGGCCCGGTTCACAGAGGGAAGAAATCCTGATCTCGGGTAAAAAGTGAGCGCCCATTATTAATTTCCTGGTAATTAGGTCGATTCCCCCCCAATTTAGCCTCAGGAATATAATTCTTAATAGCCCAACCCGTTTGCTCCTCAGGTTTATCATCGTTTTTTTCAATAGAGAAAATGACCATTTGATTCTCTCGCGTTTACTTGATCCGTACACAAGCGAGCCTTAAGAGATTTGTCGATAGCCTCTCGAGACGAATGTGAGAAAAACATTATTGTCGTTGTCTCTGTTATGGATTACGAGTAAAGATTTAATTCACAGTCTAATAGAAGGCTGAACGGTTTCCTCAGAACGTGGCATCAATCTCCTCCAGCAACGTATTCTCAATGAAACAAATTATCACGCTTATCTGCATCATGATCCCGGTTATACTGGTGCTGGATGCTGGCGCGGTTTATGGAAAACCTCGGGCGACGGTAAAAAGCCAGTCAATCCGAATAGAGAATCCACGTGAAGGGGGTGAGGAGTCACTTGTCCTGCCGTATGCGTTCTCCTCCGACTCCATGGGTACGGTAATCGGCGTCGGTGGCGGAGTTAAAGGTTTTTACCAGAGGCAGTTGCTTATTGCCGGGTCCGTTTTTGGCTCAACCGATGAAGATACTTTCGGGTTTGTCCTCGGGGCCTGGGATTATCGGCCTTCCTGGTCACATCGCTTGTTTTTTAGTGTTTCCGGATCCTATGGAGAATATCCGAAACAGCGTGCCTACAGCAGCCTGAATTTTGAACCTGATGCGATTCGTCCGGGAAGCAATGAGTCTGAGAAAGATGATTTTCTTCAAGCAGGAGGCAAAAACAACTGGCTCGATTTTAAGGTTGAATACGTCCTGCCCATTGGGGCAGCCCGAACAGATGGCATGGTCACCTATCATCTGAACGGTGGGATGGTGGAAAAAGGGGCAACCGGTGGTGAAACCTGGAACCCCCTGCAAGGTGGCATCACGACAATCATGCTTCGTCAATATAATCAACTGGAAAGTTTTGAGACAACGTTTGGTGAATTCGAACGACCAATCCATCCGATTGAGATCGGTATTGGTTACAACAATACCGATTTTCCGCCCAACCCTTCAATTGGAAGTAACCAATACCTGGGATTCAAGCATGATTTTGGCTGGGGTGAGGCAAACACAAAATGGACTTTTCTTGAATTTGAGACCAGCAAATATTTCTCATTTGGGAAAAGCAGTCGGGCCAAACAGCGGGTGCTCGCACTTAATTTCTGGACCGGTGAGGCTCTTTCATGGGATGAGAAGCTCAACAGCGAAGGAAATATTGAGCTGGAAGGAAATCCGCCGCAGTATGATGGAGCAACACTTGGTGGAATGTACCGGATGCGCGCCTTTCCTTCACGCCGCTTTCATGATAGATCGGTGATATACACCACTGCGGAATTCAGGTACACCCCAAAAGCCAACCCCATCGGTACCATCAGCTGGTTGCGCTGGCTGAAGATGGATTGGTACCAGTTTGTCGGCTTTATTGAAGGGGGGCGCGTGGCAAATGAATACTCAGACCTGTTCAGTGATTGGCAGACAGATATTGGCTTTGGGTTGCGAGCTTATGTCGCAGGCGGTGTGGTCAGACTTGATATCGCAGCCTCTAATGAAGAAAGCTCGATGTGGGTTATGTTCGGTCATCCATTTTAACAAACCGGATCAGTCAGAGACCTGCTTCTGATGTTAAAAAATGTGGTCTTTACCCGTTCTTTCACTGCACGAGGGAGACAAGATGGCTTGGGTAAACAGAAAGTATTCTTTCTATATCAGTATAACAACGGTGCTGATCTCCAATGTCCTCCTTCTTGCAGGGATGTTTCTCTGGATAACACATAAAGAAAGCAGATCGGCGGCATTTGAAACGGCAGATGCTCTCTTTTCAGAGATCAATACCAAAACCATTGAGCGATATGAGAGTGCCTTCCATTCCGTTTCTCTGGTTACCAGCATGGCAGCACCCTTGCCTGGATTTCAAAACCCACCGATTGATGAAGAAGTCTCCCATCCCAGTTTGAACTATATGTTCGAAGCACTTGTCCATCATGACTATATATATTCAACCTACATAGGATACGCTGACGGAAGTTTTGTTCAAATCATCGCTATGCGAGGGAAAACTGAGCTTCAGCAAGCGTTCAAGGCCCCGAAACATACAGCATTTGTTCTCAGGATTATTGCTCCCAGCGTGAATGGTGTGATGAAGCATTCCTGGCATTATATCGATGAGAATCGACAAATCATCGGTGAACTCGACAATCTCGATTCTATCTATGATCCCCGCTCAAGAATATGGTATCAGCAGGCTTTGAAGCAAGACAGCACTTTCTTCACAAAAACGTATGTCTTCAGTTCATACAAGATCCCAGGCATCACTTGTGCAAAAAAAATTGGCAGCGGAAATGGTGTGATCGGAATCGACCTCACACTCGAACAATTTTCTCAGTCTCTTGAAGACCAGCAAATTTCCGAGAATGGGCTGCTCTTCCTTTTTAACCACTCCGGTCAACTGATTGCGCTTCCCCATGAGGAAACGGTTATCGTTGATGAAAAAGGTGAGCTCACCTTTCTACACGGCAGTCAATCACATAATCCAACAGTGGGAGCGGTTATTGCGGATTTCATGCAAAAGGGAGAGACTATCCTGGGTATGACACGTGAGATCACCATTAATGGGGAGCGATACCTGGTCATGCTTACCGAGGTAAGTGAGCAATTGAATTTCAACCAAATTCTTGCCTCCATTGCACCGGTTTCTGATTTTACCGCACTCATTCGATTGATGCAGGAACGAATTCTGATCCTCTGCTGTCTCGTACTGGTTTTTGTATTACCGCTTGCGTTGTTTTTCTCAAAAATACTGGCACGCTCATTATCCCAACTTGAATCCGAAGCACAAAAAATAGGACAGCGGGACTTTTCAGAATCTCCACCCTTTGACTCCAACATCAAGGAATTGCACACACTGATCAATGCCTTTACTCTGATGAAGCGTACCATACGACAACTGTTAGAGCGGCAACGTAAACTGTTTGATGATTTTACCAAGCTCACCGCCGGTGCAATTGATGCCAAATCACCCTATACTGGAAAACATTGCTCGCGTGTCCCGGTAGTCGCACAAATGCTGGCGAAGGCCGCCTGCAACACAAAGGAAGGACCATTAGCAGACTTCGACATGCCAACCGAAGATGAAAAGTGGGAGTTCGAGATTGCTGCTTGGCTGCACGATTGCGGCAAAGTTACCACACCCGAATATATTGTTGATAAAGCAACAAAACTGGAAACTATCTATAACCGGCTCCACGAAATCCGCATGCGGTTTGAAGTATTGTTAAGAGATGCGGAAATCGCTCACTATCAGCAACTTTTAAAAGGAAAAGAGATTGATCAGTCACAGAAAGCAGCGCTGGAGAAACAGAAGCGGGAGATTATCGCTGATTTTGAATTTATCGCAGCGTGCAATATTGGCGCTGAATCCATGACCGATGAAGATATTGAACGAATAAAGGTAATTTCAGCAAGAACATGGATGAGAAACCTCGACGACAGAATTGGAATATCAGCAGAGGAGTCGAGCCGCAAAACTGCTCACCCTGCACCAACATTGCCGGTTGAAGAGAATATAATCGCCGACCAACCGTGGCACTCCAAACCCTGGCAGACCAAAGGAAAACAGCTTTCTGAGTTCAAAGATTTCAACATGGAAATACCGGATGAACAATATAATCTCGGTGAGCTATATAATCTATGTATCCGCACGGGCACCCTTTCACCCGAGGATCGTTACAAAATCCAGGAACATATTATCCAAACCATCAATATGCTAAGCAAACTTGATTTTCCAGATTACCTTGCCAAAGTTCCAGAATTTGCAGGTGCACATCATGAAACAATGATCGGAACAGGATATCCTCAGGGATTGAAAAAGGAAGACATGTCGATACCTGCCCGCATTATAGCTATTGCAGACATTTACGAAGCCCTTACCGCCGCAGATCGCCCCTATAAAACCCCAAAAAAACTATCGTCAACCTTGAAAATTATGAGCTCAATGTGTAAGGACCAGCATATCGACAAAGACCTTTTCAACCTCTTTTTACGCAGTGGAGTTTATCAACTTTATGCTGAGAAATACCTTACAAAGGAGCAGATAGATGACATTGTGATCGATGATTATTTAGTATCATCGTAAAAGTAGTCAGCTCGCTTATTACACCCGAAATAGCACCTCTAATGTTGGTGCAAAAACAATAACAGAAAAGGAAGAGATCGCTGAGCCCAGTTGAGAACTGGACCGCTTATATAAACTAAAATATTATCTAAAATTAGCTTAACGGCGGTGATTGCATCTCAGAGGAAAGCTTGATTCTGTATTGAGTTAGTTTCTCAGACCTTTTAGAAAATGTGGTCTGTCCCCGGTTTTTTTTAGCGACACCCAGTTATCGAGATGTCGTCCCTGTTATCGGGACCAAGTTCCACGTGGCAGGCATCGCTTCCGTCAGCAGGGATATCGCTGATGAGGATTCTTCTAAATGGCACCGTCACGGGGCTAGCAACAAACCGAACAGCCGTCAAAAGAATACCGCCTCGGGGAACACCAAATTTCAGATCTTTAAAACTCCCTTCAATTTTAATCGGTGTGGCGAGACTAAAAAATTCGGCTCGTTTTGCATGGGGATTCACCCGTAGTTTCACCCGGTCTTTATTAAAATCGACTTTTCCACGGGCGCATATCCTGATCTTGCTGGTGTCTACAAAAAAGGTATCTGATACCAGCATCCCATTCTTTACGCTCCATCGGCCTACGGTACAATTAATCCCTGATTCCTGTTCTTCCGTACTGGTAAGCACCGATTTGACAAGATTCACCGCCCAAAGATCAACAAGACCGGAATCGATGTTTTCGAGCTGACCCGAAAAATCAAAATAGCCATTACCATTTTCCAGGATAGTATCAAAGGTTGCTGCGGTGGAAGTGAGTTCGGTATCAAGGTTAACAAGACCACCCATTTTGGCCTCCGGGTCACTTCTTCTTACCCATACCCCAAAGTCAAAATTCTCTATCTTGAGTTTAAGGTTTACCTCAGAGGATTCTACTCCCGGCACAAATGATCCCACAAGATCTGCACGACCTTTTGGCAACACAATATGCAGCCGCTCAATATCCAGTCTCCCTCCAGCAAGTTTTGCCTCAAGCTCACCACCACCGAGCTCATCATTACCAGAACGAACGCTCTCAGCTTTTATACTCAGGCTCAAATTGATTTTTTTGAGGTGATCCGGATCACTGAGTTTCTGGTAGCTTTCCTGGCCTTGCGTGTCTTCACTTGATTCAAGAGCTGTTTCTTCGATACTATCCTCACCTTCCGCCTCTGATTCGCCCCCCCAACTCCAGTCATCAAAGACGAAATCATTAATTTGAATCACAGGAGCGTGTAGAACGAACTCAGCTGCCGTAACATCTGTTTTCTTTTCTATCCTGCCCATCCCTTTGAGGCTACTTTCTCCATTTTTCAAATAGAGGTTTTCCAGGTGAAACTGACCTTCTTTCAAATGAAGATCAGCCGCAATTTCATATGCCTTAAATGGTGGCAAGTCGGTTTGAAGAAGGTCATTAAGGCTTCGCAAATCATCCCCGGTTACCGAACTTTTCAAGGTTAACGATTGATGTGCTTCTGCAAGATTTACCCTGCCTTCAAAATTAAATTGTGTGTACGCTATTTCACTGTGGATCTCCATCCATGATTGATGATGGGTAAGAAGCTCTTCTAGAGATGAAATTCCAATGAGTACCTCATAGTCGTTTCCGTTGACAGCTCCGGAGAAATCAATCGTAAGTGGTTCACCGGGCTCCATTCTGCCGGTACATTCATCAAGCTGGTAGCTTTGAGGATCGCTGATTTGAGATGAGGTATAGCTGATAGAGATATTTCGAAATTCCAAGTTTGAAACCACGATGGAATCACTGTGTAGTCCAGCTTCTTGTAATTCCTGGGGTGATCTTACACCTCCCGTTCCTTTCTTCCCTTCCCTGGTCTCTTCAGATTCCACACCTCCCGAATCCTGACCAATGAGCCAATTGACCTGATTGTTCTGATTTTCTTCCAGCGCTACATCCAGACCTTCAACCGTGAAATTTGCGATATGAAGTTTGCGCTTGAGTAGTGGTAATAGTTTCACTTGGACCTGACTCTGTGCAAGATAGAGGAAATTGTTATTCTCAAACCCTTTTGGATTACCAATCCGCAAACCCTTCAGGGTGAAAACCGGTGACATGGATGTCGTGATAATGATCGATTCCTCAATAACGACCTCTCTACCAACCGCATTGGCAGCCAGATTCTGAATGGGCTCCTGAAAGCGCATCAGATCAATGGGGATTTTGAACAGTGTCACCACACCAAGAAACACCATTAGGAGCACGGTGAAGCCTAAAATCAACGTGACAAACCATCGTAATAATGTCTTCATGGTATTTTTATCGAAAGATTTAGTTTTGTGTATTTCCGCACTTTGAAATCACTTGATTGGTCGATAGCCCTTTCATATTTTATAATAGATTCTGTCGATTAATCATGCATTAATTCCTCACCATGTTATACGGTTAATACGCTTCCAGATTGAGTACTTAAGCTTGCTTTTGAACTCACTTTAATGAAATACAAAGCCCGAGGTATCTATGATCGATGATTCTGCCCTTAAACTCCTTGAGATAGACAATGCATCAGAAGGCATATTAGCCTATTCCGTTGACAGCGGAGACATTTCAGATGAGGTAGCCACAATAATCTGGAAACGGTTCGACGATGCCAAGGCAGCGGGAAGTAAGATACGGATTTATGCCGAAATGTCTGCAATGCCGAAGATCAGCGGTGATATCGTGATGGAGAAACTCAAGCGTTTAGGGACGATTTTATCAACGGTTGAGCGATTTGTAATTGTTGGTGACGCCGCCTGGATGGATATTTATGCGAAGATTGTCAACCCGATCACCAGATATGATGTCAAACACTTCCCCTCTGACCAAAAAGAGGCTGCTCGTAGCTGGTTGATGGAAGGCAAATCTTTGTAATCCTCTCGAAAGTTCTTTTACTCCCTAATCCTCTGGTTATGGTTGTAGAAGAACTTTCAGAAATATAAACTGCGTTTCCTGGTGAACATTGAAATTGTTATCACTCACCAACACAAGGAGGCGACTCCCGTCGGCAAACAATGGCCCCCAGCACATCGCTTCAAGATTATCAGGTACGATGTTCAGATCGCGTCCAAAATCAAGCAATTCAGTTTTACTCACCAATGCTTCTTCTGGAATCAGGAGTTTACCCACCTGGTCTGCCAGGCTCTTAATATGTTGGATGTCTTGGGCCTGACTCGAGGAGATTTCAAAGAGCTTCACACTGTTTCCCCTGCCCACTGAAAACGCACGTTCCAATGCCAGGAAGGTTCCATCGTTATCAACGGCCAGGAGTTCAACAAGGCCGTTGGTCCTGAGCTGGCCGGCTATTATCGGTGCCAGTGGGACGGGTTCCACCCGGTATCCGTATTCAGCACTGACCTTTGCCGATGGCAGATCATAGAAGATGATTCTGGCGTAAGTTGGTGTTTCAAGATCGGCTGCCGGGCCGTCCTGAATCAGTCCATTTTCCGTGCCGGTTACCAGGGTATTATGATCCGGGGTGAGAGTTAAACTCTCGAAGGCCAGGTTGTTTCTGATGCCGCTTTGCTTTTGGGGATGATATTTCTGGTCTAAGGGTAGTTGATCTATTTGTGTTCCTTCAGGGGAAAAGCGGTTGACAAAGGGAGCAATGCTCCGTTTTGCATCACCCTCAGAGGAGATATAAAAATCTCCATCTTCAAGGAAAACCATACCTTCCGGATCAACGGAATGCTTCGGGAAAGGTTTTCCTTCAGCTCTTTTGAGGGTAGTGACATCCGTAAATTGAATGGAGTCACCTCCCTTCTGAAGCTCCCCATGATCGATGGTTGCGGTGAAAAAACGAGCTGGCCCGTTCACACTCCGGTCATCTGAAAGCAAGTGATAACGCTCAGTTTCGGAATCATACACAATCGCAGAAATTCCACCAATCTCGCTTTCTTTGAAGGTGGTACCGGTCGGAAAAACCTGAGTGTGAAGGTACTCTATGGATCTCACCGATGCGGCCGCAGGATACATCGGCCCAACCACTTCAGCAGATTCATCACCGTCGGATTGGAAAGGCTTTGGGGCACAACCAACAGAGAAAAGAATTGAACTACAGAGAAATGCGACAATGTATCGAGAGGGGATCACATTAGCCATTTTATCGTGTGCTGTTGTTTGTTGATTCGAACCTGATACCCACCGAATCACATATACTTTGAAACAAGCTGATCATAATCACCTGAGGCCTTGAATTTATCAAGTTCCTCCTGCAGCTTTTTGATGATCTTATCATCGGTAGACTTATGAAAAGCAATGTAGAGTTCCGCTTCTTTTAGAACATAAACGGTGTCAAATCGATTCGCATCAATGTTGAGCTTTTTAAAAAGATACTTGGTTGTCGGAATATTAAAAGCAAACAGATCAATTCTGCCGCTACTCAATTTCTTTATGTTCGGGGTGGGATGGCTGAGCCGCTCCATATTCTTAATACTGACGCCGGCTTTTAGAAGGAGCTGCTCCGGTGCACCATCCTGCACGGTACCAATGGTGTATTGATTAATATCGGAGGCAGATTCGATGGTGATTTCTTTCCGGCCGAAAACACCGATGACCAGTTTGGCAACCGGTCCAACCCATTTGAATTTATCCTCACGTTCTGCCGTTCGTGCCATGCTGAAAAGAATGGTACCCGGTTTTTCCTGCACGTATTTATACGCTCTGACCCATGGGTAAAATTGCACATCTTCACGGGAAGTGGTGAATCCGGCATTGTTCATAACCGCTACAAAGGTCTCTAAGGCAAAACCTTGATTGACCCCAGACTCCTGAAAGTTGAAGGGAGGAAGCTCTTCCGTCATGATTAAATAATCATCAGCGCCATAGGTTGGTAACGAAAACAACAGAATGAGTAATGTTGAAATGATCCCAAAGTAAGTCGCATTCTTCATCAATGTAATCCTCCGGTGAATATGAGTTGAATCAGATAATCAGATAAATCAGGTTGTTTCATGCCGGCTTGTCTGCAATGGCAAGGTAATGGTGAACGTTGTTCCAACCCCTGTTTCACTGTTTACCTGGATATTGCCATGATGTTGTTTTTCGATGATGTCATAGGCTATTGATAATCCCTGACCGCTCCCCTTGCCCACCTCTTTCGTCGTATAAAACGGCTCAAAAACACGGTTTTTTACCTCTTCACTCATGCCATTGCCATTATCACCAATAGCGATGTGTGCACTTGTCTCGGAGGCAGAGGTTTTAATGGTGATAGTACCTTTGTATCCATCCTCACCAAGAGCCGTTCGATCCTCGATAGCATGAACTGCATTGATAATCATGTTGAGCATCACCTGATTGAGTTGATCCAGCAGACAGGGAACGTGTGGCAGATTATCATCAAGATCAAACTCCACCGCAGCCACATGCTTCCATTCATTGGAAGTAACCGTCACCGTGGTTTGGACTGCATGGTTGATATCCTGAGGTTCCAGGGTGGTACCCGAAGGATGGGCAAAGGTTTTCATCGCATCAACGATGGATTTGATCCGCGTCAATCCTTCAATGGATTGGTCGATTCCCTCCGGTATTTCTTCGGCGATAAACTCCCAGTCAACCTCATCGAATTGCTGATCCAGAAACGTAAACAGCTCATCGGCAGTTGGCTTTTTATCCTGTTGAGACATCTCGTAGAGTTTGTTGAGCAGAACCCAAAGGTCATCGGTAGATTCGGAGAAAAACTCCATATTACTCAACACATATTGTGCTGGAGTATTGATCTCATGGGCAATACCGGCCGCCAGCCTGCCAACCGCTTCAAGCTTTTCTGCCTGGTTGAGCCGATTTTGCAATGCCGTCATCTCGGAAATATCTTCCAGACAGATTACCTTGGATTGATCATTTTCCTCGTGATGCAGATAAGACAGCGCATACTGAAGATTGATGCTCTCACGCTCAAATGAAACACTGTATTCACCTGAGTCGGCCTGATTGATCTCTTCAACCAACCGTTGAATCAAAATATCCTGGACTTCCTGAGGAGCTATTTTCAGCCGCTGGGACCAGTGGCTGATCATATCTATAAACGCTTTGTTCGCGACACTTACCTCGACACCGTCGAGCACAAAGAGACCTTCCGGGACCACGTTATAAACCTGCTCGATGAAATCCTTTTTTTCCTTGATCTCTGCAACGGCGGTATTGAGCTCTATCAGGTTTGATTTCAAGCTGCTATTAATCTTGATAATACGGAAATACAGCGTAATCAGGAGCAGCACCAGGATGTAAAAAATCGAGGCAATAAATACATTGATGGCTGAACGGTCTCGCCATAAAACCTCTATCTTACCGATGACGTTTTCATCTCTTTTTATCTCAGAGGTAATGTTTTTCTCATTTATCAAATGGAGAAATGTGAGCGCCTGGTGAATCCTGTGCTTCTCTATTTTGGATTTCTCATCATAGAGCAACTCATTTTCACCAAAAATGCGGACCTGGCCATAATCCTCTCGCAAGCTGACAATTGAAACAAAGCTATTGATGGTTAGAGAATCATAATTCCAGAGTGGTTCGGCAAGTAATTTGCCGTGCTCCTGAACCTCTATCTCAAACGCTGCCTGCTGGCTTTTGAGATAAAGCGAAGAGAGGTAAAAAAAGAGCAGAGTGGCCCCTGCGAAGAGAATCAGCAGCGTGATCGTTTTTTGCTTACCATTCATACGTATTCTGTTGGTTTCGTATGTGTTTATCTTGCAAGACGGCGTTAAGATATCGAATGGTACTTAAAGTTTATATAAAAGCGAGGCCCTTTTCCAGATGTTTTAATTACTGAAGAATGTACGTACACTTTGCATTTTTTGGGCAGTATTACTTTATAGGAGCAACTCTGGGCTATCAGACAGTGATTGTTGAACTTCCTGTTATTTTTTCAATATATCGAAATGATTCTGGATGAAATCGGCCAGGATTCTGTTGGTTTCTTCTGTATAATGACCACCAGGCATGAAAAAGCTGCCCACCTTTTCGTCGTTTTTGATCAGGCTGTTAAGGTAAACCCCAAAGTCCAGGTACTCTATTTTTCGTTCCTGCAACGCCTTGATAATATTCTGATAAGGAAGTGATCCCCTATTTCGATAAAAGTGTATATCATGCTGGGCGGGTAAGAGTAGAATAAGTGGGATCGATCCCCTTCGGCTGCTCTCCTCGATGAACTGTTCAAAGATCATCGTCGTGATCTCAAGGCCCTGCAACGGATGGCCCTTTTGGTAAAACTGATTGGTATAGGGTTCCTCATTATGAGCGCTACGCATCAGCGGACTCTGAAGGTTTTTAATCACCGAGAGCGTGAAGGGAAATCGCAACTGAACCACTCCTGCCGCACCTCCTGGCTGGAAACTTTCATGGGGCAGC
>QZLB01000117.1 GCA_004796425.1 Desulfobulbaceae bacterium
AAAACCTCAATAGTCGCGAGATAGCAGGCATTATTGGACATGAGCTTGCCCATATCAGGAATAATGACTTACAGGTATTGGCCAGTGCCGATGCAATCAGAAGAACACTGCACTCGATGGCAACCTTCGCTCAGATTCTCCTACTCGTGTTAATGCCACTCGCGATTGTGCAAGGGATGACAATCCCGCTAATGCCGCTTCTGCTGCTGGTCTTTGCCCCTTCACTGGGAGCCCTTCTGCAGTTGGCAATTTCAAGAACCCGGGAATTTGAGGCCGATCGAACCGGAGCCGCTCTGGCAAAGGATGTCTTCGGACTTGCTTCAGCGTTGAGGAAACTGGAGACCGCTCATACCAACATGTGGCGGCAGATGGTTCCTGCACCCTGGCAAATTAAGCCTCCGTTACTACTGAGGTCCCATCCACCGACAAATGAACGAGTTCAGCGATTAAAGGAATTGGGATGCGAAACTGGACAGTGGCCACGTCATACGGAACTCCATTCAACCGTCCATTAGGGGGCCCTCGAAAGGTACTTGATTGATTATAGGATTAACCGTGACTGCTTGAACTTGCATATAATCATTTAGGGCTCGGTGACCGGTAGACAGAAAGTGAATTCAGTGCCGACTCCCTGCTCTGTCTCAAAAGACAGTGAGCCTTTGTGGAGTTCCTCGACTACTCGTTTGGCAATTGAAAGTCCCTGCCCTGTGCCTCGTCCCCGTTCTTTGGTGGTAAAAAAATGGTTGAATATATTATCTTTCACATGCTCGGGTATTCCACCACCACTATCTTTGATTTTGATAATAACATGGTCGTTATCATGATAGGAACGAATAGCAATTTTGCCCATTCCTTTAACTCCACCCTCGGTGACATCTTCAATGGCGTGGGCTGCATTGACGATAACATTGAGAAACGCCTGGGATAGTTCGCCGGAAAAGCAAGGTGCCATTGGCAGGTCCTGTTGATAATCAAGATCAAGTTCAGCAACATATTTCCAGCTGTTCTTGCTGATGGTGAGCGTGGAATCCAACATTTTGTTTATGTCGCACGGCTTAAGCTCCTCCTCTCCGGGGTGGGAAAAGTCTTTCATCGCCTTAACGATCTTGCTGACCCGTTTTACCCCGTCTTCACTCTGGTCAAACGTCTGGGGCAGTTCCTCGAGCAGATATTCAAGGTCGATATCCTCTTTACGCTCCTCCAGATCCTCAACCAGCTTATCGTCCAGTGAACCATCCTTTTTTACCTGTGCAAGAACCGCTTCATATTTATCAAGCAGCTCCGTGATATCCTCAAAAGATTCCTTGATAAAGATCAGGTTATCACCGACAAACTGGATCGGGGTATTCACCTCATGCGCAATACCTGCGGCCAGGTTGCCAACCGCTTCAAACTTCTGAGCATTGAGAAGTTCCTGTTCAAGTTCTCTTTGCTCCGTCTGATCTTCGTACAGACCAATGGCTGAAACTACCCGCCCTTTTTCATCGATGATCGGGCAGGTCACGATCCTGAAAAACTTATTACCGAGTGCCGATTCCAAAAAAGCCTGGTTTTCTCGTTTCTGACCATCCTGCAGACTCTGTTCAAGGAGGCAACGGTTCTCTTCGTCGGTATTTACCTTGGTTTTTTTAATGACATCACAGCAGGTAAACGTCTGGGTACCCGTCAATTGCGGAAAGTAGGTCTTCATGAACCGGTTAGACTCAATAATCTCCCGATCCTTGTTCACCAGAATGACCCCAAGATCAATGTTGCTGACCAAAGAGTCCAGATCCCGGTTCCGTTGCAGGATTTCACTGCTCATTTCCTCGACACAGGCTCTCATATGCTGGTCGAGTAATTGATGTTTCCTGGCATTTGCCAAGGTGATAAGCACCGCATCTTTGCTGATCGGTTTGAGTATGTAACCATAGACACCGACCGTAAGGATCTCTTCAACCAACTCTTTTTCACTCTTTGCCGAGATGACGATTCTGCCCATCTGGGGAAACTTCTCTTTGGCATAGCGCAGGATTTCGACACCTGATTCTGCCGGCATGGATATATCGGTGATCAGGAAGTCATAGGTATCCTCCATCAATGCCTCACGTGCAGCCTGGACACTTTCCACTGCCGTGCAGATATATCCTTCCTGCTCAAAAATTCGTTTCAGCAGTTTTCTGATCTGTGCTTCATCGTCAACAACCAGCAGCTTTTCTTGAGTTATATCGCTCATGCATACCCCAAAACTGTCGCCGGTAATTACTCAAAAACCCCGGCATCGGTGTCAGCGGAAGAACGTGCTCTTCCTGATTATGACTGCTCCTTCGATGGATCTCCGTATTAATCATATCTCCGTGAGATTTAAAACACAAGCGAATGGGGTAATTACTGCCTGGGTTGCAGATTAGCGTGAACCTTTCTGACAAAAAATGAGTTATCACAAGCGGGTTTTGCTTGTTGGGCAATCAACCAGAGATACTGATAACAAGGCACAAAAGAGAAACCGGCAGCACCAACCGAGGGATACAAGCCTAAATCAAAAACTTTTTGTTTTTTATGGTGTCTGAATAGGAGTTAATGCGGCTTTTTCATCATCAAACTGGAGCGCATCAACAAGAATAGCCAATGTCTGATGGAGCTCGTCGAGCTGCTGCTGGGAGAGTTTATTGAGTGAGGAGCTGAGTTTTCCTTCAGGTGGTGATGGTGCCTGCGCGAGGATCGCTTTCCCTTCATCGGTCAGATAGAGCCGGACTGCGCGCTGATCACTTTTACTTCTGTTTCGATAGATCAGATTTCTGTCCTCAAGTTTATCAAGTAGGTTTGAACAGGTTGATCGATGAATTGACAAGCGTTCGGCAAGTTCGGACACTTTGATCCCATCCGCATTATCAATCTCATAGAGCATCCACAACCGTACACTGGAAAGTCCGCAGTTTTTTTCCACCTGCTTGGAATGCGCCTGAATTGCCTTGAAGATAATTCGCAGTTGCTGGGTTACCGCATGTTCATTTTCCAGACGATTACTCAATCAATGACCTCTTTATGGTTTTAAAATAACTGACCAGGATGAAATCTATCTAAAGGAAATTTGATATTTTGGCTACAGAAAAAGTTGTAATGCCGGGGGTAGAGCCCCCGGCATTACAGGCTAAAATTCTCTTACATTGCTGCCTTTCGTGCCGCATCCAACCAACCTTTCCAGGTTGCCTGGTTTTTGGCAATCCATTCGCTTGCGTGTTTCTCTACATCTTTTTGAGATTTTTCACCCTCATTCATCCGGGTATTCTGCTCATTAATGTCTGAGAGTGGCAGCGTAAAAACTTCGAAAAACTTCTTAGCAGCGGGATTATCTGCCATGAATTTTTTATTCGCCACAATCTGAATATCAGAAACCACAAAGCCCAGTTTAACCGGATCACTCACCGCACCTTCAATGCCACTTACTTCCATGCGATCCTTACCGGCCATCTGGGATTCTTTTGGCATGGTCTCGGGAACATTAATCCACATCACATCGGTACCCGGTTTCAGTTTAAAGATGGTCCAGTTCGGGGCCCAGGTGTAAAAGAAAACGGGCTCGCCATCTTTGTATTCGGCAAGTGCAGAAGCCATTCCCGCTTCATAAGCAGCCTTGACGGGATTAATGTGATCATCCAGGTCATACACTTTCATGTGGTGGGCAATAACCTGTTCGCATCCCCAGCCAGGAGGACAGGCGGTAAGATCTGCTTTTCCATCGCCATTTTTATCAAAGGCTTTCTTAACCTCATCTCTTTTAAAATCGTCCAGAGAGTTGATACCAAATTGTTCAACATGCTTTTTGGAAACGAGGTATCCTTGAAGGCCGCCTGCCTTGACCACGTAACCGGCTTTTTCAGCTTTCTCATAGAACCCCTTGGGCAGCTGACCGTCATGATTGGGAAACCAGCCATTGGTCCAGTAATCAACATCGCCAAGTGAAACGGTTTTGTAAAAAATCGGGTTTTGCAGATCTTTGGGTTTTTTAACCTTGTAACCCAGTTCCTCAAGTCCCTTGCGTACCAGTGCTTCCTGAAAAAAACCAGTATTCCAGGTAGCTCGGGCTGGCTGTACGGTGACGCCCTTACCCGGTTGATGTCCATCTGCCAGCGCCTGTGAAGCAACACTGGTGAGCGCTATGAATGCAGCGGTACAAACAAACTTCTTAAACATAGTAACCTCCCTTATTGTTATTTTTTCTGTCCTAAAGACTGGGTAATCCGATCTAAAATGATGGCGATCAGGACGATGGAAAGTCCACCGATGGTCGCCAAACCAATATCCAGCGTATTCAACCCCAGAACAACCGGGGCCCCAAGACCGCCCGCACCAATCAGAGCAGCAATAACCACCATCGACAGAGCCATCATAATGGTCTGATTTAATCCCGCCATGATAGTGGGCATTGCCAATGGTATCTGAACCTTTACCAAGACCTGGGTACCGGTGGCCCCAAAGGCGAGTGCAGCCTCAATCAACTCTGGGTGTACCTGTCTGATACCGAGTGCCGTCAACCGGATGATGGGCGGCAAAGCAAAAACGATAGTCGCAAGAACCCCGGCAACATTGCCAATTGAAAAGAGCATGACAATCGGTACCAGATAGACAAAGGCCGGTGTCGTCTGCATGCCATCCAGGATCGGGC
>QZLB01000166.1 GCA_004796425.1 Desulfobulbaceae bacterium
GATTTGTGGAGAACATCGCACTCCCATTGAGGGTCCCGCACGTTTCACTCGGCTCAAAGACGCAGTACATCAGGTCGAAAAGCAGATGGTACGCAGAGCGCTTGAAGAATCTGCCTGGAACAAATCCCAGGCGGCCAAAACACTCGGGCTTTCCCGACAGGGTTTATTGAATAAAATAGCCGCTTATAACCTGGAAAAGTCCGATCGGGTAGAGTGAACCATGAGGAGCAACGTCATCCCCACCCTGCTGATTGGCTTGAGCATCTGCCTGATACTTTTCGTTGTTCATCATGCTCCTTTCGGTCGATATATCGAAGAAGAATATGGGCTGCCGCTGCTCTACAAGCTCAGAGGAGTCCGTTCCACACCAGATCAGGTGTTAATCATCAACATTGATCAACCACCTCCTGTTGATACCGGTTTACCCAATGATTTTGCTGACTGGCCACGATCAGTCTATGCCCATTTGGTTGCCAAGCTTGCTCAGTATAATGTACAGGCCATCGCTTTTGATATCGGTTTCATGGAAGAGAAAGATCCTATAAAGGATGGGGCTTTTGCAGAGTCGATCCGTGGGGCCGGGAATGTTGTGTTGATAGAAAAGTTATGGCGCGGAGATCTGCACAGCCCGGAGGTCAAGGATGTAATGGTTGCAGGTCATGAGCTTGAGATTCTGCAACCGCCATACAAGCTTGCTGCAGAGGCGGCCGCTGTCCTTGCTCCGTTTCCTCTGCCCAAAACGGGGCGTAAACTTAATCGCTGCTGGTTATTCAAAGACTCTGCCGGAGGGGTGCCAACCCTGCCGGTTGCTGCCTATCAGGTAATGGCGTTGGAGAAGAAGCAAAATCTCTATGCATTTCTTAATTCGCTCCATCCTGCCAGCGTTGCCGCACTGCCGCCGGATATAAGCCGTGAGCTCTCTTCTCCTGATCTCCTCTCCACCATGATCTATCTGAGAAGTGTGCTACTGAAACAGGGGGTAAAGTCGCTGGTGAGCGATCATCTTGATCAGGTCCCAGCAGGTGAACTGAGCGACAGGGACCACCAGAGGTTGTCGACTTTGCTCGATATTTACTCCGGAGAACATACGAGAATTACAAACTTTTATGGCCCATCGTCTACTATCTTGACAGTGTCGCTCTGGGATCTCATGAGTGCTGAATCCAGTGATCCGCTGTTTGTTGAGATCGTTGCAGGAAAAACCGTTTTTATTGGGGCAGTCAGAAATGACTGGATGAGCCAGAAAGACGGTTTCCATACGGTGTATACCAGTGGAAAGGGGTTGGAATTAAGCGGGGTTGAAATCGCGGCCACAGTCTATGCAAATCTGCTCGATAACAGCTTCATCAGGCAACCTTCCCCAGCGATGCTTTTTCTGCTTTTCATTTGCTGGTCTGTAATCTGTTCGGTGTTTTTAGCCTTATTGTCCCCGCTGGTTTCCGGGTTGTTAATCGTTACCTTGTCACTGGCAATGTTAGGGGGGGCAACGGTTGGTTTTTCTCACCACTGGTGGATACCAGTCATCGTTCTCTGCATCATCCAACCAACGCTTCTGGTGTTATCTTCGCTGATCTATCGCCACCTGACGGTTCACCGGGAAAAAGCAAACATATCCAAGGCACTTGGCATGTACCTTCCAACAGAGGTCGTGGATGAGTTGACCAATGATCTTCAGTATATCGGTAAGGGTGATAAAATGTTGTACGGAAACTGCCTGATGACCGATATCGAGAACTACACCACACTCAGCGAAACCCTGGATCCAGCCGAGCTTTCCGAATTGCTCAAAGCGTATTATGATGTCGTGTTCTCGGCGGTGAAGAAAAGGGGAGGACTTGTCTGTAATATGGTTGGTGACTCAATGCTGGCGATCTGGCACTCACCCGAGCCAGACTATCTGCTGCGGGAGCAGTCCTGTCTTGCCGCCCTGGACATCCATCGAGCAGTTGCCGCCTTCAACAACGCTCACCCGGGTAAAGAACTACCGACCAGGGTGGGGTTGCACTCGGGTTATTTACTGATGGGTAATATCGGTGCTCAGGATCATTTTGAGTATGCGCCCATCGGGGATATCGTTAACACCAGTTCCCGGATCGAAGGATTGAATAAACAACTGGGGACCAGAACGCTCGCCTCAGAAGATGTCGTTACCGGTGTTACGACAGTCCAGCATCGAAAAATTGGTACCTTCCTGCTTGGGGGCAAGCGAAAGCCGATTACTGTTTATGAACTGGCACAAAACATGGCCATAAATGACGCGCTTGGGCAGCTCTTTTCAAACTATTACCCGCAGGCCTTGATGTTTTTTGAACAGGGTGACTGGCAGCAGGCGCTACAGATGCTGGATCGCTGCCTGGCAATTGATGAAAGTGACGGGCCGTCCCGCTTTTTAAAGGAATTGACCCAGTTGTATCTGAAAAATCCAATAATTGATGATGAGTGGCAGGGGCTGATCAGGGTGAAAAAGTGAGGCCGCCTGCCACACTCAGAAGGTTAACCGAAGGATCAGCCGATTCTGATCAAGCGACCATTAATGATGATCCAGCGGGGATTAGTTGCGAAAACCGTCGCAAACTTACCCTGCCTTACGTCCTTAATTGTCTGTTTTATCATATCGCTGGGATCCGGCTCGACTACCGCCTCCGCTCCATCGACACATGATTCGATCTTCTCTTTCCCATTATCATAGATTGTAATTCTCACTAATGGTTCCGCTCGCTTTTTCCTCTTCTTATCTCCCATTTGTTCCTCCTTTTCCTTTTTGGGGCAAATTACAATACGGGTGTATCACCTGTATTGTTGTTAAAGCGCGAAGGTAATTTTCAGCAACAGCTGCTGTTCTGGCATAAATCGTGAGGAGTTCGGGTCAGTATCCAGGTACTTGAATTCCTCATCAAAGAGGTTATTGATCTCAAATGCAATGATTCCACGACGATTAGGCATTCGGTATGACAGTTTAAGGTCAAATACCCAGAATTGATCACTGTCATCAGTGAAAAACGGGTTAAAACCAAAACTTCCTTCCTGATCGATGTAATTGGCCTCGATCCTGGTGTTAAGACCGCATGAAGATATGAAATTGATTTGTGGCTTTAATCGGTGAGTCGTCAAAGATTCGATGCCCTGAATTCCTTCCCAGGTGTCATGCTCATATCGTTCATAATAATAATCAAGCCCCACCGTCAACCAGGAGAGTGGGGCCCAATAGATATACGCAGAACCAATCTGTTCCTGCCAGTCATCTTCAAGACTCGTGGCATTGCCAAAAAGATCATACTGAGTGAAGGGAACTGATAGTTCCCGAACCAGGTAAAATGCCCCGGTAAAGAAATTCTTGGAAATTTTCTGGTCGATGCCGATGCCGTAGTTCCAGGATGTTGTTGACTCAGTATCATCATAGAATTGATTAAAGCCACTGATCTGGGTCGGCTCCACGGTCTGGGCGGCAATAAAGTTCCGATGCGTGGTTTTAAAGGCGGCTGCTCTGACTTTGGTGTTGGCCAACGGTTGGTAATTAATACCAAATTTAGGGCTCAGCTCGTTTCGGTCTTTGGTCTGGTTCTCAACTTGGTCTGCGCTAAGACCCAGGGTAATTCCCAGATTGTCGAGAAGGTTGTAGCTTCCATAACTGTAGAGGTTAAAATGATAAGCTTCATTGTCTTCAGTGGTTGTGATATTGAGAGGAAAGCCCAGGGTAATTGAATCCTCAAAGTCAGCATGATAATATCCGATTCCGGACTGGACGTTTAAAGCTCCGCAGTTATAAAGGTGGAGCAATTCCCCCATGTAATTTTCAGAACTGCTTTCTATTTCATATGGCAATCCCGAGGTGAAAAGTTCCGCATCGTCATCAATAGCGCTGAAAACTCCTGTGGCAAGTAAGGTAGAGCCCGGATGGAACTGATGTCGAGCGCCGATTCTAAGGCTCGTCGTTGCATCCTCCTGGCTGAAGGTGGAATCGTAGATAGCGGGGTCAAACTGGAAGAGGGTATCTCCGTTGTCGTTGCGCTTATGGCGAATCTCTGCCAATAAACTGGTGTTGGTGGAAACCAGGGATTGCACAAAACCGTTGTAGATCTGCCGCTCCTGATCGTTGTTTTCCCTGATCCCATCAGTTGTGTAATAATACTGACCGACAGAATAACTGAAATTGTTCCAGATGGCTGAGTGGGTGAGTTCATCACCATAGGTATTATTGCTCCCGGCCAACCCTGTTGCCTGTAGAGCGAATCTGTTTTTGAAAAAGAGTGGGTTGAATTCATTAAAAGAAACCCCATCAGCACCCGATTGCTCAAGGGTTACACCACTATTTTCAGCGAGTCGGGGTTGTACCGGGTTAAGATTGATGGGCTGCAGTAATTGGGATACCAGCAATTCGCTCACCCGGGCAATTTCATGTCGAGGTTTGGTACTGTAGATATCCGCCAAAAAGCGATGGGCTGAGTAATTTTGCGGGGATGTGTTGACCGAATGGTACCCCTCGGACTGTGCGAGTTGCGAGAAGCCGACATCAGTATAGATTCTGCCGAGGGTAGCACTGCGCGCCGCAAGATCACTGTCCAACAGGAATCTGGAACGATATATCGCCCGATTATTATTAAGTTCGATTGATTTTTGAATATCGTGTAACGCTTCAACGGGACGGTTATTTGCTTGCTTGTTTATTGCATCGTAAAACCATGGGGTCGGGTCATTGGGATCAAGCGTTTTTGCCATCGCCAGCTGGCGATCGGCTTTGGGTGAGCGTTTTTCTTCGAAATACGCTTTTCCCAGGTAACTTCGGAGCAGAGAATCGCCAGGGTTATGGGCGACGGCCAGCTCGATCTCTTTTCTCCCCTGGGCTAAATCACCGGTACGGATTAGAGCGAGTCCTTTGCCAAGTCGGGCCAGCGGTAATTCGGAATCTGAGCTGATCGCCACTTCAAAGGCTTGCAGGGCCGGGTCGGGTTTCAGTTGAGCGAGATAAGAGAACCCGAGCACGGAGTGGGCACGGCTACTTTGGGGTGAGAGCACCACTGCTTTTTCTGCCGCAGCAACGGCATTGTCCACCTGCCCGGTGGCAAGCAAAAGCTCTGCAAGCCGCGCGTTGATTTCACTATTCTGAGGAGCCCCTTCTTGTGCGAGTTTCAGGGTGGCGAGTGCGCCTTCGATGTCAAAAGTTGCCTGTTCTGCGTAGGAGAGTGCAAGGAGCGCGTGACTGGAGCTGCTATCCTGTGCAACGGCTATTTGGGCCAGTTCGAGGCCATGCGTGGTGTTCCCCTGAACGACATTAATGATTGATTCAATCGCCAGTGTTTCAGGATTGGCCTTTTCTTGCTTCCCCAGTGTTTCAAGAATTCGGGTTGCCTCATCGACCTGGCCGGTGGCCAAGAATTTTGAGGCGGATTCGATTGGTGCTGAGATGTCCGAGTCGCCGGTTTCATCAAAAAGCGTTGGGTAATAGAGTGTCCAGGTGACTGCATCGCGGGTAGCGGGTACACTCAGGTAGCGTAGGTCCTGATCTTTTTTTGCCACCAGACTCTGGCCATCGATGATGGTTTGGGAGGAAGATTCATTTTGGGCTCGCACCATCCCTTGATAGACATGAATTGATGTGCTGTTCTCCTGACTCTTGACCAAAAACTCAGTACCTTCAACAAGGCCATTCACATACGGTGTGACCACTTCAAGCGATCTGGTCTGGTGACTGAATAGGTGAAATACGCCTTTTATCAACGAAATGATCGACAGACCATTTTCTCGTGGCGGTTGAAACTGCAGGGTACTTTTTTGTTTCAAACGTATCAGTGAGTCATTGGGTAAAACCACCAGCGCTCTGCCTCCCTGATGAATACGCAGCTTATCACCCGGGCAGAACGCATGGTTCATACTAACCTGCGCCCATGTCGAACTGTTGTGTGGCAGGACGTCCGCCTGGCCTTGCAAGGAGACAAGTCTGGCAACCACCGTCTGACACGGAACATCTTGAGATAGAGATTGAGATGGAATGTGAAAAATGAGTGCGAGTGCAAAAACAGCAAGTAAGAATCGACAATACACGTCAGCCTCCGTCTGGTTAGAGTTGACTACTCCCCCACATACTTGGAACGCTATAGTGTTGAATGATCTTGTATGTTTTCGTGCGGTGCGATGACCGATAAACTCTGGTAAGAGCAGTTTCCCGACCACTTCTTATAACTACTATAATGTGTTATACCTGTGCAAGGATAAAATAGCTATTTCAATGTGTTGTATGAATTTTTCCGATAATTAATCAGAGCAGCTTCCCACTGCAATAATATGTAAAGTTGCTGATGGGATACTTCCAGCTTCAGTGGACGTCGTGAGATACCATTAATTTGTAAGGCGTTCAGCGCAAACCGGTCTTACCTTTTCAGGGGTGAGAAAGTTGATCACAGCAGTTCCACTCTGTTTCGTCCGTTCCCTTTTGCCTGATAGAGCGCATTATCAGCTCTTTTGAGCACATCGGATACCTTTTCGTCCTGCTTCTGCCACTGGGTAAGGCCAATACTTACGGTTACTGTTATTTCTTGATTTTCAACCAATACCACCATGTTTTCCACTGATTTTCTCAATCGTTCTGCCAGCAGTAATGCACTCTTGCTATCTGTTTCAACCACCATTGCAGCAAACTCCTCTCCACCAAGCCTGCCGAATACATCAGTTTCCCGCAGTTCGGCAGAAATGCAGGAGACAAACAATTTCAGCACCTCATCTCCGGTAAAATGGCCATAGGTGTCGTTGATGTTCTTGAAATGGTCGAGATCGAAAAGCATCAGTGTGACGCTGCTGCCATATCTTTGCTGTCGTTTGATCTCCTGTTCACACAACACCAGAAAGTGGCCCCGGTTATACGCTCCGGTCAGACTATCGGTGATGGCTGTTTCCTCCAGTATTTTCTGAAGCCGCATTCGTTCAGAAATATCCTCCTGAATGCCGATGAAATATTCAATCTTTTCTCTCTTATCCAAAAGTGGCGTAATGCGTGCTGATACATAATAGGGGTTGCCATCTTTATCTTTATTCTCAAATTCGCCCGCCCATGTTTGCTTGTTGCAGATGGTTGCCCAGAGATCTTCGTACACTTCTGCAGAGGTAGCTCCCGATTTGAAAAGACGGGGATTTTGTCCGCGCACCTCTTCATAGGTGTAGCCGGACATTTCTTCAAACTTGGGGTTGACATACAAAATATCTCCCTCCATTGAGGTGATTACTACCGCCGCCGGGCTTTGCTCAATGCCCTGGGACAGGAGCCGCACTGATTTGCGCGCACTTTTCTTCTCGATTTTGCGCTTGGCAAGATACCAGGCTGCGATCAGTGAGAGGATGAGTCCAAGTGCAAGGATAATGATAATCGTTCGATAGTTCTGAAGATACGATGCAAAACCGAGATTGCTGCTCTTGATGTGGCAGACCAGGTACCATTTTTCCTCTAAAGATGATTGCTCATTCACCGTGATACTGGTCAGCTTGAGTTCTTCTCGTA
>QZLB01000238.1 GCA_004796425.1 Desulfobulbaceae bacterium
CAAGACGTTTTTGCGCATCGAATTGTGCGTAGTCTTCCCTGATGGCCAGCCCACTATCAGGTAAGACCCCAAGCCCGCGCCATTCCATGTCAACTGGCTCAAATACTTCTGCAACCATGGCCATGGCCCGTTTGTTTCCTTCCCAGGATACTACCCGCGGGTAAATGTTTTCCACCGATGGTTTATTCTCGCCGATCTGACGGGCGATCAGGATCAGTCCATTGAGCAGATCGGTCGGTTCAAACCCTGCAACTACGCAGGAGAGCCCATATTTGTCAACAAACGGCTGGTAGGCCTGGGCACCGATAATCGAAGAGACGTGGCCGGGGCAGAGCAATGCATTGATCTGCAGTTCCGGATCCTGCATCAACAGGTCCAATGGGCCGGGAATAACCTTGTGGGTGGAAAAGACACAGAAATTACTAATCTGTTCACGTTTTGCGGCAAGAATTGTCGCGGCAATGCCGGGATTCGTGGTTTCAAAACCGACGCCGAGGAAAACTACCAAATCTTCAGGGTGCTTTTTGGCCAGTTCAAGCGCATCCATTGAAGAATAGACTACATCAACTTTGGCACCCTGGGAGCTTGCATAAGCCAGGGAGTTTTTTGAACCCGGTACCCTGAAAAGATCACCGAAAATGGTCACTCTCACCCCTGGTATTTCCGCCATGGCAATAAAGGCATCCATATGTGATGCCGAGGTGACGCAGACCGGACATCCCGGTCCTGAGACGATCTCCATGCCTTCAGGCAGAATCGAACGGACCCCGTTGCGAAAGATTGCCATGGTATGGGTACCGCACACCTCCATCAAGCGGACGGGCTTGGTTACCGACTTCTGCAATTCCGCCACAAGCGGTTTAATCAGCTCGCTGTCGCGGTATTCATCAACATGTTTCATGTATCATCTTCTCCGGCAAGAAGCATACCTTCAGGCATGTGTGATGCCAGTTCTCGAATCAATTCAATATTGCGCTTTGCTTCCTCCTCCACCAGGGAGTGAATGGCGAACCCTGCATGGACGATGACATAGTCACCAACATCCGGCCAGCGGTCAACCACATCAAGCCTGACCTCCTTGCTGACGCCATCCATGTTGACGGTTGCGATCTGGCTGGTAGTAAAATCATCCGGATCACCGGAGACTTTCTCAACTCTCATTGGTACTGCGAGACACATGTCTTAAACCTCCTATAACGGCCTGGCCGACTGACACACCGCCATCATTGGGTGGTATTGCTGAACCGGAGTAAGTTTCTAACCCCCGGGAAGTCAGCACGTGTGTCAATCCTTCCAGAAATATTCTGTTTTGCAGACAACCTCCCGACAAAACGATTGTTTGAATTCCGGTTATACCTGAGAGCTTCTCGACGAGGCGGGAAATACTGCAGATAAGCCAGGAGTGAAACTGCAACGCGATATCGGACTGTTTCTTTCCGCAAGACACATCATATACTACTTTATGAATTAATTCAGATGAAATTAATCTCCAAATCGTATCTTTTTCAAAAACAATCTGTGTATCAGGTCGTGCATAATCACGAATCAGACTGTCTTTCCAATCACTTGACAGAGATTGGGCAGCACATGATTCAAGCATCATCGCGGCCTGGCCTTCGTAGCTGGAAACCAGATTGAGCCCAAGAATGGCAGCTACCGCATCAAAGAGCCGACCGCAGCTGGTGGTTTGGGGTACATTGAACCCCTTCTCCAGCATCTGGCAGACTGTTTGCACTTTTGCTTCTTCCAGACCCTTAAACAGCGGATGAGAAGACGCGGCTGGCCCGGAGTTTCTAAACAGCGCTGAAAGGGCCATGCGCCATGGTTCGGTGGCGGCAATGTCACCCCCGGGAAGTTTCAGTGGTTCAAGGCTGGCCAGTCGCTCAAAGGAGATCCAGTCGGCTTTGAGGATCTCCCCACCCCAGGAGGTGCCATCTTCGCCATAGCCAGTGCCATCCATGATGACGCCAAGAACCGGCCCGGTTAACCGGTGTTCCATCATAACCGCAACGGCGTGGGCATGGTGATGCTGGACCTGATAGAATGGCAAGCCAAGTTCTTTGGCAAAGTGCGTTGACAGATAGTCCGGGTGAAGGTCACATGCTGCAGCGACTGGTTCTATTCTGAACACCTTTTTAAGATTTTCGACCGATTCTGAGAAAAAATCGAGGCAGGAGAGGTTAAACAAATCACCAATGTGCTGACTTGGAAAGATAGTGTTGCCACGGGCCAGACTGAAGGTAGATTTAAGTCCGGCACCGCAACTGATGATTTCAGGGAGATCGAAATCGCCGATAATCGGTTTTGGTACATAGCCACGGGCTCTTCGGAATAAGCGGGGTGTCTGATCAATGATTTTTACTACCGAGTCGTCAACCCTGGTTATGATCTCCCGATTGTGCAGCAGGAAATTGTCGGCAATAGTGGCCAGTCGCTGCAAAGCATCCTCGTTGGTGATACAGATGGGGTCACCGCTGGAATTGCCACTGGTCATTACCATCGCCTCGGGACAATGGGGATGAGCTAAAAGCAGATGATGCAGAGGGGTGTAGGGCAGCATTACCCCGATATCACTGACTCCGGGGGCCAGGTTTGACGCAAGCGGTGACTCTGCCCGGGGTTTCAGTAAAACGATAGGGTGCTCTGGAGAGTCGAGCAATGCTGCTGCACCTGGGTCAAGGTGGCAGAGCGATTCGACCTCCGCGAGAGATCGCACCATGATCGCCAATGGTTTGGCCGGCCTGTTTTTTCGTTTGCGCAATGTTTCGATTGCCGATTCCGAGCACCCATTGACGCAGAGATGAAAGCCACCGAGCCCCCTCATGGCAACAACATTATCTTCGCAGATTGCCTGAATGGTCGCATCGATCTGATCTTCACATTCTATTTCTACACCATTGCGATCATGCCAGAAAAGCTGCGGTCCACACGTCGGGCACGCATTGGGCTGGGCGTGAAAGCGGCGGTTGGTGGGGTCCTGGTATTCAGCCTCACAGACCTCACACATCGGAAATACAGACATTGAAGTCATCGGTCGGTCATAGGGGATCGTGCGGGTAATAGTCAGTCGCGGCCCACAATTGGTGCAATTGATGAAGGGGTAGCGGTACCTGAAATCAGCCGGGTCAAACAGCTCGTGCAAACAATCTTTGCAGGTAGCAATATCTGGGGGAATAATCGCCAGGGATGTCGCTCCCTCATTACTGGTAAGAATTTCGAATGAATCTGAGTTTAGTGGGGAGTCAAGTGGTCGTGTCTCAACTGAATGGATCTCTGAGAGTGGTGGGGCGTCTGATCTGATTGCCTCAATGAAGGTTTCAAGCTGCTCAGGCTGGTCAGCCTGGGCCATGATAACGACTCCTTCACTGGTGTTGGTAACCGAACCGGTGATCGAATGATCAAAGGCGAGATTAAAAATGAAGGGCCGAAACCCCACGCCCTGGACGATGCCACGGACGAGGATTTCGACCCCATTTTGTAGAGATTTACGCTTAGTGCGTGAACTTCTTACCGGTGAAGATTGAAGAAACGAGTCCTTCCGGTTCTTGCACATCATTCCACACTACGAGATAGATATGGATTAAAGCGAAAATCATGAACCACCACATCAGCAGGTGATGGATGTAGCGGGCCCACTGCTGGCTGCCAAAAATGGCCAGTCCGTAACCTTCCCAGATAGCCAGTTCAGGAAACAGCAGGTAGAAACCGCTGATCAACTGAAATACCGCCGCGATTATGGTGATAACATAGGTCATACCCGCCAGGAGATTGTGTCCTAGACGATCAGGGTCATGACCTTCCTTGATGTAGCTATACAGCAACAGGGTGCTGAATATGTTTTTGATATTGCGCGGGGTAACCGGCAGATGGTCCATGATTCTTTCCTGCTTGTTACCAAAGATATACAGAAAGATCCTGGCAATAACTGCTGCCGTGAAAACATACCCGGCGATGAAATGGGCAAAACGCATCCAGGCCATCGGCCAGCTTGCGCTGCCCTCTCTCAATGTGTTGGTCCACGGCTCGTGAATATAAAAGCCTGTGATACACAAAGCAATGATCGAGAGCGCAAAAGCCCAGTGATACAGCCGAAGCAGTATGCTCCAGCAATGTTTCTTTTGATACGCCATAATTACCTCCTATCGGTAGTTGCCGAAAGTTGAAAGTTTCAATTGTTCCCGCATTACAGGGCTTTTACTTTCATTACTTCCCGCCCTTCCGGATCGAGCATATGTACCGCACAGGCGATACAAGGATCGAAGGAGTGAATGGTACGGAGAACCTCAAGCGGTCGCTCCGGATCGGCGATCGGGTTGGCCAGCAGGGAAGCCTCGTAAGGTCCGAGCTGATCCTGGGCATCGCGTGGTCCGGCGTTCCAGGTCGAAGGAACAACACATTGATAGTTCTTGATCTTACCATCCTGGATAACGATCCAGTGAGAAAGGATACCACGCGGTGCTTCATGTACACCAACACCTTTCTGCTCGCCTTTCGGGAAGGTCGGAGGATTAAAGATTTCAGTATCGCCTTTACCAACGTTGTCAACCAGCATATTCCAGTGATCCAGTGCCAGATCCGCCATGAGTGAACAGCGAACGGCGCGGGCCGCGTGACGACCGACGGTACCGAACAGTGCATCCGGGCCAACTTTGGTTCCTGCAACGGCGCTGACCAGATCCAACGCTCCATTAACGCCCTTAACGATCTTCTCATGACCCTGTGCGTAACCGATGAGCATCTGAGCCAGAGGTCCAACCTGCATCGGCTTGCCTTCAAAACGTGGCGCCTTGAGCCAGGTGTAACGTCCCTGCGCGTCAAAATCGGTGAACTTGGGCTCGGTGTCTTCCTCCCAAGGATGCTTCTGCCAGTCGCCATCGTACCAGGCGCGAGCGATAGACTCTTCAACGTTGTCCTTGAAGTAAGGATCGCTGAGGGTTGAGAAACCTTTAACGCTGGCTAGATCACCACCCATGATGGTTCCGCCCGGCAGATCGAACTGAGTCGCTGCTGCATTGGTCGGCATATCAGGGGCTGCCAGGTAGTTGGTTACGCCATTTCCGTAGGGGAGCCACTCTGCATAGAGGGCGCCAACGGCGGCAACGTCTACCAGGTATACGTTGTTGACGAAGTCACGAACTTCCATTACCAGCTGACGTACGCGGTTCAGTCGTTCGATGTTCAGGGTTGCTTCGTTGTCCAGATTGATCGCTGCGGTGACACCACCAACAGAGAGGTTCTGAACGTGTGGGTTTTTTCCGGAAATAACTGCCAGTGCGGTAGTTGCCTTACGCTGGTAGTCAAGCGCTTCCAGGTAATGAGATACTGCCATCAGGTTTGCCTCGGGCGGCAATTTCATTGCGGCATGGCCCCAATACGCATTGGCGAATGGTCCGAGCTGTCCGCTCTCGACCAGTGCTTTTACTTTTCCTTTGACGGCGGCAAAACGCTTGGCGCTGTTACCTGGCCAGTTAGAAAGAGACTCTGCCAGTTTCTGGGTGGCAACCGGATCTGCATCAAGGGCAGAAACAACATCTACCCAGTCCAAAGCCGACAGGGCATAAAAATGAACAATATGATCGTGCAGACAGTGTACTGACTGTACGAGGTTACGAATTAATTGTGCGTTCAGTGGAATTTCGAGTCCGAGCGCGTCTTCAACGGCACGAACCGAAGCCATGGCGTGAACGGTAGTACAAACACCACAAATACGCTGTACAAAATGCCATGCATCGCGCGGGTCGCGGCCTTTGAGGATATTCTCAAGACCCCTGAACATCTGACCTGAAGACCAGGCGTTGGTGACCGCGCCGCCGTCCACCTCTACATCTACTCTTAAGTGACCTTCGATCCTTGTTAGCGGATCAATGGTAATTGTCTGAGCCATCTGTTAAACCTCCAAAAATTTAATAACCGGAATCAGCTTGGTAGCTCGTCTGAGTCCGAGGGTATTCGTTAAGGACGATGATGAGACTTCCTATCATTCGTCGCTATCTGATTTACCTTTGATCAGACGCTTACCAACGCCGACCGCTGCATGGATACCGATAGCGGCACCGGTTGCGGCGAGGACTTTGGTTCCAAGTTCGTCAGCATCTGCGATGATACCGGCTCCCGGAATCTTGACATTTGGAATTCTGTCATAGAATGGAGTCATGGTATCCCAGAAGTCTGGCTCAGTACAGCCAATACAACCGTGTCCGACAGAGACAGGCCAGACACCGGCTTCGTTAAAACGGGCAACCGGACAGTTGGCGAACGTCTCGGGTCCTTTACAACCTACTTTGTAGAGACAGTAGCCGAGTTTGTGGAACTCATCGCCAAACTGCTCAACAAAACGACCTTCGTCGAAGTGAGCACGTCGTTCACAATGGTCATGAATACGACGGCCATAGGCGAATTTTGGACGCTTAAGACCGTCAACTGCAGGAAGCCTGTTGAAGGTAAGGAAATGCAGGATAGTGCCGAGCAGATTCACCGGATTCGGCGGACAACCTGAAATATTGATGATCGGCTTGTCATGAACAAGCTTGTCGACGCCGACCGAGCCGGTTGGGTTCGGGCTTGCAGCCTGAACACCACCGAACGTTGCACAGGTTCCATAGGCGATAATCGCTGCTGCTTTTGGAGCGATTTCTTCAAGGATTTCAAGTGCGGTTTTTCCTGCGATCATGCAGTGAATACCATTTTCTGCGGTAGGAATTCCGCCCTCAACGACCAGGATAAATTTACCGGCGTTTTTCTCGACAGAATCATGAAGAGCTTCTTCAGCCTGGTGTCCGGCTGCCGCCATTACTGTCTCGTGATAATCAAGGGAGATAATATCGAGAATGAGGCGCGCGAGATCCGGATGGGTACCGCGGAGAAGAGTCTCAGAGCACCCTGTACATTCCTGAAAATGTAACCAAATAACAGTGGGACGTTCTGCTGACGTAGCAGCTTCCACCATTTTGGGAACCACTGACTCGGATAGTCCCAGAGCAGCTGCTGCCATGGTGCATCCCTTCAGGAAGCCGCGTCTGTTTAATCGCGGATCCAGAGTTTTGTTTACCGTGTCTGCCATATCAACCTCCTATTGCTGAAACAACAAGTTGGCGCAAAGCGCGATTATACCAGTAACCAGTACCAGTAAAGGTGAATAAAACCAAAACCCGTCGTGTTCAACCTGACCACTGCACTCTCCCTTTTGCACAGAGGTGTTCAGACGACAGATTTCAATAATACACAGAAGCAACTGTAGTTAATAGAAAATGTAAGGGGTGAATGTCAATTCATTTTCCGGAAATAAGTTTAAGAAATGATGATGATTTGCATCACCATTATTGATAAAAGGGGATTATCGACAGAGTGGTGGGGATTTGGGGTTAAGTGTAAAATATCAATTGTAAAACATGTTAGGGATGCCTTAAAGGCTGCGGTTTGACAGGGACTTATTTTTTTAACCCGAAAATACCGCCTTTTTTTCTCTCAGAAATAATGGGTCGTCCCCGATTTCTGCGCGATCCACTTCGTCTCTTTTCATGGGGCACTCTAACCCTTTTACTGGGGGCGATATGAGGTGGCGTCTCTGGGGCGGGTATCTGTCTGGTTGCTTCACGGTAATAGTAGTAGAGGGTTCGGCAGTTGGTAAAATAGCTTTTCTTTCTCAACCACTTCGGCCAGCCTCCGCTCTTGCGATGTTGAATGATCAGGGGCAGGTGTGCAAGCAAGGTGGTGATTTCCTGTCGTGCCGAACGCCTCAGGTTCCATTCAAGTCCGATGGAGTCATTGATTTCAGTCCTGATACGTTTGGCCAGATGAAAAAGCTGTGGTCCCTTCAGTTGTGTATTAAACAGATTAAAGCGGATTGCAGCCCACGGCAGCAAGAGCAGTGAGAGCATGAAATAATCCGGTGGTCGGTGCCTGCCTGCCTCGATCGCATCGTGATTATGACGGTCGATGGTCTGACAGATTGCACCAAGCTGCTCCCGGCAACTCAGAGATGAACCATCGGGGACTTCCGTGGGCAGCAGTTCCCGGTACGGACTGAACAGCCGGGTGAAGAGCTCTGTGTCCCGAGCCAGCTCAAACCAGCAGCCGAGGTAACCGCTGTAAATATCACGCAGCAATTCATCCCTCAAGCGAGAGGGAGGGCAGAGTGGCAGTCTGCTGTTGTTATTGCAGACCGCATCCCAGCTTTCACGGTCAATGGTGAATCCGTTTCGGGCGCTGTGTCGGATGACTCGCATCATGCGTACGGGATCACGTTGGATTCTCTTTTCCGGTGTGCCGATAACCCTGATAACCGAGTTGTCAAGATCGGAAACGCCACCCACATAATCTATGATGGTCTGATTTTCTATTTCATAGAAAAGGCCATTGATGGTGATGTCACGCCGCTGAGCGTCCTGATCAAGGGTTCCGTAGGTATTATTAGGGGCCAGTACTGACTCTGGTCCATCAAGATCGTGCTCGCTGAGGGAGCGCAGGGTAGATACTTCGATCACCTTGTTTTTGCCGAAAAAAATCTGTACCAAGCGAAAGCGGCGACCAATAGTGCGGCTGTTTGAAAAAAGCTTACGGACCTGACCGGGCCGGGCATCAGTGCTGATATCAAAATCCTTGGGCTTTTTACCAAGGTAGAGATCACGCACCCCTCCACCAACCAGATACGCGGCGTAACCATTACTGTTGAGTTTCTGGAGGACACGCAGCGCATCATCGTCGATCATCTCTTTGAGGATCGGATGTTCACCAGGTGAAATAATCCTGGGGGATGTATGATCAGGTTCCGTTACCACCGCGAAAATGTGAAATACTGCGTACGCTGTTGTTGGAGAATCGAAAAATTATGCAGGGGGGGCGAAACCGTTCCCTTCTCTGTAGACTGATTCTGCCTGACTTACAAATTGACGGAAAATTTCAGCAACAGGCAGAATGTCCTTCATTTTGTAGGTGTTTTCACCGGAAAAAAACAGCCCCTCGGCCAGGTTACCATCCCGTGAGGCCATTAAACGATCGCTGATGCAATAGTGATGATCACATTTTTTCAGGCAGAAATGTTTGCATTTCTTGGTGGTCAGATCAATTCCTTTGGCCAAGGCTTGAACGAATGGGGTTGCAATGGCTCTACCAGGCATACCAACTGGAGATGAGGTTATGACAATATCATCCTTTTCAGCGTCCAGGTACGCTTGCTTGAAAGTGTCGTCCACATCGCACTCCTCGCTGAGCACGAATCGGGAGGCGATCTGGACACCATCAGCACCGTATTCGTCCATCATTTCGGCCATCTCATAACCATTGGTAATACCACCAGCGGCAATCAACGGGATGTTTTTAACTACGTCCCTGATGGGTGGAAAAATTTCCCGGAGCGGTTTGTCGGTGCCAAGGTGACCTCCGGCCTCCTTGGCTTCAACGATGACGGCGGCAGCACCCAGCTTCTCTGCGAGCCTTGCCAGTGTAGGCGAGGAGACGATCATGGCAACGGGAATATTATGCTTGCGACCAATCTTGAAAATGTCGCGAGAGAATCCGGCGCCGGTGACAATCATATCAACGCCGGCTTCGATAGAACCCATCACCAGATTGTAGAAATTCTTCATTGCATACATGATATTGACAGCAACAATCCCATCGGTTTCTTCTTTGGCTGCTCTGATGTCATCTTTGAGCTCTTCCTCGGGGATGCCAGATCCGCCAATTACACCGATTCCGCCACAGCGTGCGACAGGTGCCGCAAGTTTAGAGGTGGATACCCGAACGGACATACCTCCCTGAATCAATGGAATTTTTGCGGTAAGCTCGCCAATTTTAAGTGATGGTAATTTCATGTACCTTTCGCTCCTGTTGCTGTAAGGATAAAGAGTCGTGAACGCCGAATAATGCCTCCCTTACAGTGATTTGTCAAGGTAGCTTTTCAATCAGGATCTGTTGAGGGAGTATAGCGGTATGGTAACAACCCCAGAAACGTCTTCATTGGTCGCAAAAGATCATGGTAAAGTCGGGGGAGGGTTGGCTTGCTTGACAGAATTGATTATTTAGGGTTATTTTATATGTTTTTCCGAACATTTTTTCCATTATATTATCCGAATAATTCATGGAGGCAGTGGTTTGAAAATAAAGGCCTTAAATGGCTTTAAGGATGTTTTACCGGATGAAGTGGGGCTCTGGCGTGAGGTTGAAAATCAGGCCCGTGAGGTTTTCAGAACCTTTCATTTCTCCGAAATCCGATTACCAATTCTGGAGAAAACAGATCTTTTTGCGCGGTCTATTGGTGCCGATACTGATATCGTCGAAAAGGAGATGTATACCTTCGTCGATAAGCAGGTGACCATGCGACCCGAGGCTACCGCCTCACTGATGCGTGCCTATATTCAACATAGCCTGCATACACAAAAGCCTGTCCAACGGCTCTTTACCATCGGGCCGATGTTTCGTCACGAACGGCCTCAGAAAGGAAGATTGCGTCAGTTTCACCAGATAGACGTAGAAATACTTGGGAGCGCAAATCCTCGCGTCGATGCCGAATTGATGGCCATGGCGGCGCAATTGTTTGATCGGCTGGGGATCTCGGTCAGTCTGGAAATGAACTCGCTGGGTTGCCCCGCTTGCAGGCCCGCATACCGGAAGCTGCTGCTTGAATTCATCGAAAGCAGGATTGATAAACTCTGTGATGACTGCAAGAGAAGGAGCACCCGGAATCCGCTCAGGGTCCTGGACTGTAAAAAGCCAGCCTGTCGGCAGGAGGTGGAATCTGCACCATCGATCATTGAACACCTCTGCCAGGAGTGCAGTGAACACTTTTCGGTGGTACAGCAGAGTCTCGATTCGCTGGGGGTGAGCTACCAGCTCAATAAATTCATGGTTCGTGGGCTGGATTACTATGTCAGAACGACGTTTGAATTTATTACCGATCAACTTGGAGCACAGTCTGCTGTCTGTGCCGGTGGCAGGTACGATGGTTTGATCGAGTTGCTTGGTGGTGGAAAAATACCGGGAATCGGTTTTGCCATGGGCATTGAACGGTTGGTCCTGTTACTCCAGCAGAAAAACGAACTCAAGGGAGCAGGGAATGGTATTGATCTCTTTCTTGCGGGTCTTGGGGATGGTGCCTCGGATTTTTGTTACCAGGCAATGCACGAATTGCGAACACTTGGTTTCAGTGCCGATATGGATCTTGAATCCAGAAGCCTTAAATCACAGATGAAACAGGCGGACAAAGCTGCGGCATCATATACGTTGATTGTCGGAGACCAGGAACTGGAGGCCGGGAAGGCCACGATTCGCAACATGGCAACCAAAGAACAAAAAGAAATAACGCTTTCCTCACAAGCCATTGCGACTGAGTTGGAAGGCGGACAATACTAAAAATTTCATATAGCTAATATCGTGGGGGATACACCCCTGTAGGTGAACAATATGGATTCAATGGGAAGTTTACGCAGGACTCATCATTGCAATGAGTTGGGAAGTCAACAGGTCGGTGAGAGTGTTACCCTGATGGGTTGGGTACTCCGGAGAAGAGATCATGGTGGGGTTATCTTTATCGATCTCAGGGATCGAGAAGGGATTACCCAGGTGGTTTTCAACCCGGAGATAAATCCTGAAGTACACGCCAAGGCTCATCGTCTCAGAAGTGAGTGGGTACTTGGAGTTGAAGGTAAGGTTGAACCACGTCCTGGCGACATGGCCAATCCTAAACTGGCCACGGGTGAAATCGAAGTGCTGGTCAACGAACTGCGTATCCTCAATACCAGTGAAACCCCACCATTCCCGCTGGATGAGGAAAGTGAGGTTTCTGACAATCTGCGTCTGCAATATCGTTATCTTGACCTGCGCAAACCGGAAATGGCCCAGAACCTGATCATGCGACACCAAGCCGTGCAGGAAATTCGCTCATACCTCAACGATAATGGATTTCTGGATATTGAAACACCGATGTTGACAAAATCAACTCCGGAAGGCGCGCGGGATTATTTGGTGCCAAGCAGGGTGAGTGCCGGAAAATTTTACGCCCTGCCGCAATCTCCACAACTCTTCAAGCAACTCCTGATGATGTCCGGTCTTGATCGCTACTATCAGATTGTCAAATGCTTCAGGGATGAGGATCTTCGTGCAGACCGCCAGCCGGAATTCACCCAGATCGATATGGAGATGTCCTTCGTCGATGAGGAACAGATCATTGAGATCGTCGAGGGCATGATTGGTCGGCTTTTCAAAGCAACCCTGGATCTTGACGTTGCACCTCCGTTCGCCCGGATCAGTTACGATGAGGCAATGGGCAGGTTTGGTACCGACCGACCGGATACCCGGTTTGGCCTGGAGCTGATTGACCTGACTGAAATTGCTGCAGCCTGCGAGTTTAAAGTATTCCGTGGCGCAGCCGACAGTGGTGGGACTGTGCGGGCAATCAATGCCAAAGGGTGCGCAACCTTTACTCGGAAAGAGCTCGATGATCTGACTGAATTTGCCATCCAGTTCGGTGCCAAAGGCCTTGCCTGGGTAAAAATCAAAGAAGGAGGAGAGTGGCAATCTCCCATCGCCAAGTTCTTCTCTGATGAGGAAAAAGCAAAAATCGCTGAGGCACTTGGTGCTGAAACAGGTGACCTCCTGTTTTTTGGCGCCGATCGGTTATCTATTGTCTTTCAGGTGCTCGGTGAACTCCGCGTTGAGCTGGCCCGTCGGCTTGAATTGCTCGATAAAGCAGTATTCAACTTTGTCTGGGTGACCGACTTCCCGCTGGTTGAATATGATGAGAAGGAAAAACGGTATCAGGCGCTGCATCATCCATTTACTGCCCCCCGGGAGGACGATGTTGAGAAGCTGGAATCAGACCCCGGCGCGGTCTACTCCCGAGCTTATGATCTGGTGCTTAATGGTACCGAAATTGGCGGCGGCTCAATTCGTGTTCATGACTCGGAAGTACAGAAGCGTGTGCTTTCAGCATTGTCGATCAGCAGTGAGGAAGCGGACGAAAAATTCGGTTTTCTGCTCAAAGCGCTTGAATACGGTGCACCACCCCATGGTGGTATCGCCTTTGGCCTGGATCGGTTGCTGATGATTATTACCGGAAATGATTCGATCAGGAATGTGATTGCCTTCCCGAAAACCCAGAAGGCAAGCTGTCCGCTCACCGATGCACCATCACCGGTTGCGCGACGTCAATTGACCGAACTGCATCTGCGTCCTGACTGGAAAGAGTAGGTAGAAGCAGAAGCCCTACCAGCCATATCGGGAGAGTTGAACCAGAAATAGATAACTGCCTCCCACAAAAAGCATCATAACCGCTGCCATGGTAAGTGCCGTGACGGCGGTTTTTTTCCAACCGGTGGCTACACCTCTGAGCTGTTTCAATGCTCCCGATTTCAATGCACTGAATTTGCTCCCTCGATTCCAGTCAGGGAGTGCATCAACCAGCAGATGGCCTGCGGTGGGGTTGTGTATATTTTTCATAGCTGCCTCCTTCTCGTTGATCTTGTTTTCCTCCATGATATCTCTGGTGGGGTATCATGGAGTGATCACCCCGTTAAAAAAAATAAAACAATCGAAAAACCCTGATTGCAGTTCCGCCAAACTTGATGATTTTTGTGTCAAGGAGGTGTATACCTGTGGGAAGATGCACCTGTTTCATGAAAGGGAGAAAGCTGAAAAAACAGAAAATTTTTCGTAAGGAGGGAGTATGTTTTTCAGAACAGGATTCATGCTGGTGTTACTTTTCTTTTTATGTTCTTCGCTGCAGGCCCGTGAGATTGAAGGGGTAGAGGTTCCCGAAACGATCAGCCCTGATGGTGTGACGCTCAATTTGAATGGCGCTGGTGTTCGAACCAAGTTTATCTTCGATGTTTATGTTGCCTCACTCTATTTGCAGAACAAGAGCAATGATGTGCAGGCGATTCTTGGTGATGACAGCAGGCGTCGAGTGGTAATGGATTTTCTTTATAGTGAAGTAGACAAAGAGACCCTGACCGAAACATGGACTGAAGGGTTTGAGGGCAATTCGACAAAAGAGCAGTTTGCGCAGCAGCAATCGAATATCGATGCATTCAATCAGATGTTTGAAACCGTCAAGGAAGGCGATCAGATTGTTCTGGACTATGTACCAGGAACCGGAACTACTGTGTCAATTCGCGGTGAACAGAAAGGGGTTGTTGCGGGTAAGGAATTCAATGACCTCCTCTTGTCAATCTGGCTTGGCAAAAAGCCAGGTGATAAAGATCTCAAGGAAGAATTACTTGGTAAATAACGCTTAGCCTCATCTACCAAATTATTCAATGACTGGTGAGTGATATGAAATCAATCATTCACCAGTTTTCCTTTTTCGCTGGGTTTTCTAGGAAGTAGTTTGTTATTGCATATAAGGAATCCAGCGTTTGACAGTTGTTTTTATGCCACTGGTTTTCGTTTGCTCATCAATGAATTGATTGACCTTCATGAGGAGGTCATTGTTCATTTTATTGACCGCCCAGGCAAGGTTTTCCTGTGTTGCCATTTGTAAAATCGGGGTGAGTTGCCCTTCATTCATCGCAGCATAGTAGCACAATATCGGGGCGTCGTGTATCAGTGCATCGATATCACCCTGTTTCAGTGCCTCGACGGCTACACGTGAAGTTTTGAATCGGGTCAGATCAGGCCTGTTGATGGTCTTGGTGACAAAAAAGTCGCCCGTCGTATTTTCAACAACACCAATTGGTGGTTTATCTCCCATCAAACTGTAAATGCCCCCCGAATATCTTCGTGCCTCATTTGCTCTTACAAGTAGAATCTGCCCCGAGCGGAGGTATGGTTTGGTGAAGGCAACCCGGTATAAACGTTTTGGGGTGATGGTCATTCCCGACATGATGATATCTATTTTGCCCGCTTCCAACGCTGGGATTTGCTTCTCCCATGGAAGGCTCACGAGCGTTAGCTTCTTGCCAAGATACGTAGCCAGCTGCGCTGCAAAATCTGCCTCCAACCCCTGAATTTTACCGTTCACTTTGTAGGCCAGTGGTGGTGCATTGGTTGATATGCCGACCCGGAGACTGGGCTGCATCTTGGCAGTCGATTCTCCCCCTTTATTCGGGGCACAGTTGCTCAAAACGAGAATGACAACGAAAATAGCTGAGACGTTAAAAACAGCGAGAGTAATTTTTTTCATAACGGATCTGGTTTAGTTTTTTTGGGCTGAAGTTGGTTGTTATTACCTTGATTTCATCATGAATTCAAGCAATACCAAATGAGCAGGAACGAAACCATGTCACGTTTTGTTTGAGAGGGCTTATGTTAGAAAATCATTGGTGTTCGGATTGGGTTCATCTCACATCAAGGAGTACTCTGAGCATCGAATGGAAACGCAATAATGCGGCCCGGACTTACCCGGGGTTCTGAACCATTGGTTCTACGCAGTGGTTTGCAGGTTTTAAAAATATTGAATTGACCGAAAAAACAAGATAGGTTTCGCCGGTAATTTTGTGGTGAATCCTGTGAGCGAAGGCTGCTCTTTTTATCATGTTTCTTTGATGGGCCTGATCCACTGGGTATCCGCCAGACTGGTGAGAAGCGATCTGAGCTTCTTTTCATCAACCATGAAGTGATAGATGAGTCAATGATTTATTCAGCAATAGGTGTGAGTGATGATGTCGATGTCGACGATGCATTGGCTTCTGTTATTAAGCAATGCACCAAACAACTTGAGGGTAGAGTTGCTCAGGCAGGTATTCTTTTCACCTCGTTGATGGACGTTGACCACGCAAAGATTTTAACAGGAGTGCTCGAATCTTTTTCTGGAATTGAACTCATCGGATGCACCACCGATGGTGAGATTATTCCTGGTCATGGGTATCTTGAGGATGCGATTGCCTTGCTGCTTCTTTCTTCAGAAACGGTGGAGTTTGCCGCAGCGGTTGCAACCAATGTATCTGGAGACACAGAGGCTGCTTTTCGGTCGGCATTTAAATCCTGCCAAACAAAATTAGAGAGTGAACCTGCTTTGGGAATTATCCTGCCCGACGGCTTGTCAACCATTGCGGTTTCCCTGGATCAGGCAATTCAGCGCAGTATGGGATCGGTATTTCCGGTGTTTGGTGGCACGGCCGGGGACAGTTTCAAACTGACTCAAACGTATCAATTCTACCAAGACCAGGTTTACACAGATGGTGCCCCGCTTCTGCTATTTGCAGGTGGGGTGGATATTGAGATGAAAATCTGTTCCGGGGTTGAACCACTGGGCCCTTTTCTATCGGTAGACAGGGCAGAGAAAAACACGATTTTTACATTGGATGGAAAACCAGCCGCCGAGGTCTACAAGGAATTTCTTGGAGCGTTTATCGAGGATCGGAGATCGATTCAGTTCCCACTGGCGATCTATGAAGAAAACCAGGAAGGGTTTATCCTGCGAGACCCGCTAACCATCGATAAAAAAAGCGGTAACGTCGTATTTATCGGGACCATTTCTGAGCGAACACGGGCTCGATTTGTAGCCATCGATCGGGATGGGGTCGTGAAGTCAGCCCGTGATGCCACCGAACATATTTTTGAACATTGCGACAGGCCGGATATCATTTTTATATTCTCCTGCACCTCCCGAAAGCACACACTTGGTACGAGAACGAAAGAAGAATTCGCACTTCTTCTGGATAGACAAGAGCAGATACCTTTTTTTGGTTTTCACTGCTATGGGGAGATCGGACCCTTGCAGACCGGTGGCCCGACGCTTTTCCACAACGATACCTATGTTGCTGTTGCGCTCAAAGCTCGCTCATGAATTCCACTAAAAACAGTGATCGGGACCAGGCTCTGATGAACGATCTAAAAAAGCGACTGGCGTACCTTGAACGGAAAAATACAAGACTTCTTGAGCAGCAGATCCGCCAGGAAAGAATCAATGATATCAATCGAGTAATTTTAAAGAAACAGAACCATGATCTGGAGCGGGCGCTTGAGTTAGCACAACAGGCTAATAGTGCCAAAACAGACTTTCTGGCCAACATAAGTCACGAAATTCGCACTCCTTTGAACATTGTTCTCGGGATGGGGCAGATCCTTGCTGACACCAAGCTGGATAAATTCCAGGAAAAGCAACTTGCAACGCTGCAGAAGTTTGGCAAACAGCTCCTTGATATTCTTAATAATGTCATGGAGTTTTCCCGCATCGACTCTGGAGAAATAGAAGTACACAAAGAACCGTTCCAGCTCTCGTCTCTGCTAACCGACCTGGATGAGATGATACGTCCACTGGCTGCAGCAAAGCAGTTGAACTTTACGATTTCCAATAGACTGCAACTGAGCGAACACCGGATTGGTGATTATTCCAAGATATTCCAAATTCTCAGCAACATCCTGAACAATGCCCTGAAATATACAGAGACTGGTATGATAACCCTCACCATTGAGCCAGACCTGGGAGCTGGTGGTGAGGTGGTCTTGTTCACTATAGAGGATACGGGGATAGGGATTCCAGAGGACAAGCAGGCAATAATATTTGACCGGTTTTCCCAGGCTGATAATTCTTTAACACGCAGTTCTGAAGGGGTAGGGCTTGGTTTGGCGATCTGTGTACGCCTCGTGGAGCTGCTTGGTGGTACTCTCACACTCACCAGTCAGCTTGGAAAAGGTAGCGCGTTTCAAGTGTCTTTACCACTTGTGCTTCATGAACCGTTAATGGAGGCGACCGCAAAAGCGGCCCATACCAAATTGCAAAACCTTTCCGGGATACGGGTATTAATAGCAGAAGATGTGGCGGAAAACACACTGCTGATAGATCATTACCTCGAGCGTTATAGCTTCGTCGTTGATTGCGCCAGAGATGGTATGGAAGCACTCACCCTGCTTGAAGATAGAGGGTATGATCTGGTACTCATGGATATTCGTATGCCTCGTATGGATGGAATTCAGGCAATACAGAAAATTCGGCACCATGCAAACTCGAGCATCAGAGATGTCCCTGTTGTTGCGATAACAGCCCATGCCTTCGAGGAACAGAAACGGGCGTATTTAAAAGATGGTTTCTCAGTGGTGCTAACCAAACCTTTCAACCGGGACGAATTAATCCGTGCGATCAGCCGGGCCCTTGGCCAGGATAGCCCGGGCACAATTTATAATCATGCGGATATAAACCACACAAGACGTTCCTTAGAGTATGTTGAGGCTATTTCGGGGGAGCACATACCAAAGATTTCTAAAGCACTTCAGCCCCTCATTAATGATGTTATAAAACGACTTAAGCATGATCTGTCGCAAATTCGAATGGCATCAGAGAAAAATGATATGGAAAAACTCTCTGAGCTCTGCCATGCGGCTCGGGGTTTATCCGGAATGTATAAATTAGACCGGCTCGTCACCCTTATTGATCACATTTCCCTCCAGGTAAAAGCAGATAATCTGAAAATGGTACCGACCCTTGTCGAGCAATCTTTGCAACACCTAGCAGACATTGAGCGTGCATGCAATGTTCAGGAAGTAAAATCCGATTTTTGAAGTACTTCTAAACCAACATAAGTATGGGGAATCGACTACTCCGATACTCTAAGAAAGATTGTTGGACCAGGTGGTATTTCTGCATCAGGTAATCGAAAATCACTTACAACAGGTTGTCTTGGTGGTTTGAACTCTTTAGACCCACTTCCCTTCAGAGATCCGTTTGATGTCGGGGAAAAAAAGTAACGGTACTATTCGCCATTACGTTGATTGGTGATCGAAAAACACTATATTGTAAATGAGGTAGGCTGCTCTATACCTTCCGATATCTTGATTCAAAGCGTATTAATAACCAATTCCCGATTCATGCAGTGGTTTCTTGTTGAAGTGGTGATTGAAAGCGGCTAGGTTCTCGTGAACATCAGGAGTTTTATCTACTCAAAAGGCAGGCAATTTAAAAAGGTACCGAAAGAAATGAAAAGAGTAATTTTTAGAATCATGGCTTGTTTGGTGGTTTTTTGGGGAACGATGGCAGGTGCTACAGAAATGCAAACAGGGTTCATGAGCTACAAATGGGGTGACAGCGCATCCTCCTACCCAGGATTGGAACGGCTTGGTGAGAAAGGTGGGGTCCATTATTTTTCCAAACCGGGTGAGGTTTATACCATCGACGATGAGACGATCGAAAGGGTGATATACGGGTTTTATCAAGATGAGCTTTTTGGCGTATACCTCAATATTGACGCCATCGATATGTATGACATGGTGCTGAATCATTTGATATCAAAATACGGGCTTCCCTCATACAAAGGAGTAGAGGGGGGCAATAAGCAGGTCTTGAAGTGGAAGCAGCAGGAGGTGACCATTAAATTAAAACTGGATAAACCGAAGGGGAAACTCAAGCTGGCATATTATTATCGACCGATATCAAAAGTGCTCAATGACAGCCAATGGGAAGAGCTGGATACTTCCTCCTTTCGTTTCGTACCATTTGAAAAGGGCAAGGAGCGGGAGAAATTTATACTATTCGAGTTTTAACTCCGGCCAGAGTTGCTCAAATGTGATGAGCGTGATTGAGGAAGGCGAGTCAAGTTTCTCAAATACTTGAACCGGGCTATCCTCACATCTCGTCCTGATAGCGATGGCACCCCACTGTTTCTATGTCAAAGACTTTCCCCTGCTCCTGCCAGATTTCGACGATGGTTTGAAAGGTTGGACTAAAGTCCTGGGCGTCGATTTCAAACTCTCGAGCCATCAGGCTGGCTTCTTGAAACAGTTCCAACAGTGGTTCTTCACTCTGACATAGTCTGGCAATTTTTCCCGCAAGGTTAAGCAGTACGGCTATTTGGGAAGTCTGACCGGTACCGAATTCGCCACCCGCGAGATCCTGGTGGAAACCTGCAGCCAGTGCATAATGGACCGGTATTCCCCAACTCAGAAGTAATTCAGAGGTCAGCTCACCACCGTCGATGCCAAAGCGAGCTCGCTCCTCTGACTTTGCAGCCGTATTCGGTGGCTGGTCTGTCAGCAATTGAGCATATTCTTCTGGATATATGGTGGCGAGGGTCAGGTTACCAATGGTGGCAAGCAATCCACAAACATAGAGTTCGTCTGGGTTGAATGCATTACTGCAGCGAGCAATTTCCCGGGCTGCGAGCGCCTGTGCCAGACTGGATCGCCAAAACAGATCATAATCAAACAGTGGGCAATTTCCCTCTCGGTTATCGGCAAGAACCGATAAACCCAGCGCCAGGTTGACGATATTTTTCATGCCAAGCCTTACCGTTGCATTCTGTACGGACGCAACTTGAACCCCCGCGGACATCAGTGATGAGTTTGCGTATTTGAGGATTTCGGCTGACAGGGCAGGGTCGGCCTGAATGATTTCTCCAATTTCGCCAAGGGAAGAGCTTTCACTGTTACAAAGCCTGATTAACTCCATGACAGTACCCGAGGGTGAAGGGAGGGTAAATACGGAACTAAGCCGAATGAATGCCTCCTTCCTTTCCAATTCACGTTTTTGCAGATCTTCATCCATAGTGAAACACTCCCTGATGGGTGGTTGATTCTGAAACCACGTTTGCTGTTACTAAAAGGCTATCTCTTCACAAATATCAAGTCAAGCAAGCCTGATTCATTAAAACGGCTTGGCTCGCGCTTTGAAATGCCATTCTGGAGAAGAACGTAATTTCAATGAATGACTATGGCTGGAATACGAGGGGATATAGCCATTTTTTCGCTTCTCTCCGTACCTCAATGAGATGAGAGGAATGCGTCCGTGACAAAACTGACATTTGCTGTCAATATATCTTTTCATTGTTTCCATAGTGTCAATAGGTATATAACGTGAGTGACATTTTTTCTGGTGTGATACTGGTTGTCATTGACAGATATGATTACTCTCGCAGACTATTCCTATCGAGAATTTTGTAAATCCTTTCCAAACGATTCACCCATACATCCACCCTACGGTTACTTTCCTGTGCGATTCCACTCCAGGAATAAATCGACGGTGAGTATTAATTGTGATTTTGGACCTTTTAAAAGTCTCGATGTCGTCTGGTTAAGATTTTGAATTTATGGACAAAAAAAGGCGTCATGTAATTGCGCAACTGTTTCACAGCGTATCATTTGCGAGTGATCTATCGTATTGCACAAATAAGCCACTGTGGAGAGGCACCTTTGGTATCAGTACCAGCTGGTGGTAATTCAGAAGGAGCAAAATGGGAGTTACCGGGCAGTGCAGGAGACACGGGTAGCAGCTCTTGATCTGCAGAAGGATTTCAGACGAACATCCACATGACTGTTGCCAGATAGTGGGTAATTAATTTGGCGCGGATAAGCGTAATAAAAACGCAGGCTATTGTCCGAAACATTGGTTACAAACCGGAGTGGATGAAGTAGGTTCACCGTGACTATAATTCAGGTGCACCTTTGGGAATCAGACAGGCAAACACAAATTCCTGGTCAGAGTTGTTACGCAACTGATGTTCTTCATTGCCTGGAATAAAGATAACAGAACCACTGCTCACATCGGACCAATCGCCATCCTTAAATACCTGGCCACTGCCCTGGTGAATAAGAATTTCATGCTCCCAGTCGTGGCTGTGTCGCGGGGTAAAACCACCTGGTTCAACGGTGAAAATACGCATACAGAAATTTGCAGCACCATCGGCCTGACCGACGACGACGCGACCGGTCACGCCTTTTACAACCTCACCGTCAAATTGCTTACTTGGCGCCTCTGAGTAATGGTTTAGAACTTTCATGTCATACTCCTGGTATTATTTATGAGATCATGAATTATTATAATGGTTGTCGGAGAATTTGCGAATCTTTCGACCTGTTTCTTTTACGATTTCGGGAAAACCCAGGGTGAGAAGCCCTAATTTCTCTTTCTGCTCCCCGCCATACCCAGGTAAATGGCGATCAATGCGACAGCGACTCCCAGCCAGTTTAATAACTCGGTCGGACGATTGAAAATCAGGACATCCCAGCAAAAGGCAAGCGCTGGTTGCAGCAGTAAAATGAGGCCAGCGATTGCGGGCGAGGTCATCGGCAGTGCATTGGTGATTAATAACCAGCCGATAACTTGAGAAAACAACCCCAAACAAATGAGAGAGCCCAGGGTGTACCCTGAAGTAATGATAAATGATTGATTGAGCCCCACCATGCCGATGCCCAATACCAGAGCGGTGGAGGCTGAGCAGAGCATGAGACTGAAGAAAATCGAGTCGGTCGCAAGCGATGCCTGAAGTCTTCTCAGGATCAGAATGAAAACAGCATAAAAGGCTGCGGTGGCAAGACCAAGGAAAATTCCTGTTCGGTCTGTGTGGGGCAGTGAGGAAAAATCCAGTCCAATAATCATCGAAATGCCAAAGAAAGCCAGTGGAAGAGAGATGATGAATTTCAGGGTACAACGTTCATGGAGTATAAAGATCGCGTAACCGGTAAGCAAAAAGACCTGAAAATTGCCAAGAATCGTTGCTAGTCCCGGGCCGATAAAGTCAATGGAGGCATGCCAGCATATCAGATCTCCGCCAAAGCTGATACCGGCAAGTAGTACCAGGAGCCATTGGTTGGGGGTGAGCGGTTGGAAATCTCTTTTGAGTGCACAGATGGTAACCAGAAAAAGCGCACCGAAAAAGACCCGGTAAAACGCAGATACCAGAGGGTGTACGTCAGCCCAGGTTACCCACACTCCGGAAAAGCTGATAAACAGGGCGCCGGTGAGAATCAAAACAACAGGAGATTTGGTTGCGGTGATCATATAAATCTTCGTTTAAGGAATAATGAGCAGAGAAAATACCAGTCGTAAACGAAAAGCGGAAGAATAATCAAAATATTAATCAGAGGAGGGGGGCTGGTAAAATCAGTTCAAAAGATAAGAATATTTGATAGGTGGTATTACCAGAATGAAAACTCAATGATTCTGTAATATTGAGGGGTCTATCCAGGCTTAACGTTGAAAACCAACTTGATTTTTAGAAAACTTTTTGTTACCGAAACAAATCTATGTTTGAGTTGTGACGTTATCGTTCAGGGGAACCGTACTTTTACACGTGAATCACATAGTCGGGAGTTACTTGTAATGCCCATGCTAGCTGGATTCAAAACGCACAAATTCTGCGAGACTACGCTCGTTGGTCTCCGTTTGTCGACTTGCCTGCTTACATCAGAAGTGTTGGAAATTGAGCTGAACACGGATCTTTACCGGGAAAAAAACACATGACAAATCTGAAAACAAATTATTTGGGTCTGGAGCTTAAAAATCCTATTGTTGCCGGTAGCTGCGGATTAACGGGCTCGCTTGATAAGATAAAGGAAATTGCTGATGCGGGGGTTGGCGCAGTAGTGTTGAAGTCTTTATTTGAGGAGCAGATTGAAGCTGAGCTCAAACAAAATATAGACGACTACCAGACCGACTATCCCGATGCGTATGATTACATAAAAGAGTATACGAGGGATTCTGCGGTCAGCGAGTATCTCGATATGATCAGGGATGCCAAAAACAGTCTTGATATCCCGATTATTGCCAGTCTCAATTGTGTTTCCGCTGCTGAGTGGACAACCTTTGCAGAAAGGATAGAGAAAGCGGGTGCAGACGCACTTGAGGTCAACATCTCACTGCTTCCCAGCGATCCGAAGAAATCCTGCAGTGATTATGAGCAGGTCTATTTCGACGTGGTGGATAAGATCAGTGCGACGGTAAATATTCCCATGGCCCTGAAGATGAGTGTCTACTCGTCTTCGATTGCCAATCTGGTCTCACGTCTCTTCTGGACCAACAAAGTAAACGGTTTTGTCCTGTTTAACCGTTATTACCGACCGGATATCGATATCAATAAAATGGAAGTGAAATCCGCCGGTGTATATACAAGTCCTGCAGATATTTCGGACTCATTGCGTTGGATTGGCCTGCTTTCCGGTATGATAGAGACCGACTTCGCCGGGTCCACCGGGGTGCATGACAGTGATGGTGCAGTTAAAATGTTACTTGCTGGCGCTGCGGCCGTTCAGGTTGTCTCCACGCTTTATCAGAATGGAACAAGCCGTGCGACCGAGATTGTTGAAGGATTATCGGCCTGGATGGAAAAGAATTCGTTTGACTCCATTGATCAGTTCCGCGGTCGGCTTGCATATGATAATCAAAGTGATCAGTCCCACTTTGAACGAATTCAGTTTATGAAACATTATGCAGGTATAGCTTGAGGGTAACAAGGGGGATCTGGTGCTCACAACGGCGCTATGCTGGCGCTTAACGTAATTGAATCATACATTTTTGGTAAACATGGCTCCTACGCTTACATTTCCAAAGGGCGGTGTACATCCGCCGGAATCAAAAAAACTGACAGAGAATTTAGCGGTTGAGGTAATGCCTCTGCCGGCCGAACTTGAAATCATCCTGGGTCAGCATATCGGTGCTCCATGCGCGGCGACGGTCGCAAAACGTGCAGAAGTAAGCGAAGGGGACCTGATTGGTGAGGTGAGCAAAGGCCTCGGTGTCCCATTGCATGCACCTGCTTCAGGGAAGGTCAAAGCGGTCGGTAACTCGGGTCATCCCGTCAGGGTCAGCGCACCCTCGGTAACCATTACGGTTGATCAGGAGGCACCGGATAAGCAATATCAACCCCGCGACTGGCAAAATGATACGAGCCAGGAGTTGTTGAAACGTGTCCATGATGCGGGAATAATCGGGATCGGTGGCGCAGGTTTTCCCACTCACGTGAAGTTAAAACCACCCTCAGATAATCCGGTGGATACACTTCTGCTCAACGGTGCAGAATGTGAACCTTACATTACCGCTGATCATCGGGCGATGCTTGAAATGGCTCCTGAAATTGTTGAAGGAGCAAAAATTCTTCTGAAAATTTTGGGCATTACCAATTGCGTTATCGGTATTGAGAATAATAAACCGGACGCGATAAAAATGATGACCGATGCGGCCAATGGAACTGCCGGAGATGGGTTCAGCATCACCGTGCAACCGCTGGAGGTGAAATATCCTCAAGGCTCTGAGAAACAGTTAATCCAGGCGATTACCGGTAGAAAAGTGCCGGCCATGGCGCTTCCATCGGCGGTCGGTGTGGTGGTACACAACGTTTCTACGACCAAGGCGGTGTATGATGCAGTGGTCCTGGAGAAACCACTGGTAGAAAAAGTGGTGACCATTTCGGGCAAAGGCATTAACCGGCCGGCCAACCTGCTGGTAAAAGTTGGCACCAAACTCATTGACATCGTTGAATTTTGCGGCGGGGTCAAACCAGATTTATCACGGGTGGTCATGGGCGGTCCGATGATGGGTTTTGCCGTCTCCGATTTAAACATCCCTATCTCCAAGACAACCTCTTCGGTACTCTTTTTAACCGATGAGGAAATCGATGCAAATCCATTGTCGGCCTGTATCCGCTGTGGCTGGTGTCTTGATGCCTGCCCGATGGGGTTGGAACCAAAAGAGATTGGCGTCTTTGTAGAGGGAAACCGGGCAGAGGATACCGAGCAATTTGGTGTTTTTGAATGTTTTGAATGTGGCAGTTGTGCGTATGTCTGTCCAGCCAAGAGACCACTGGTCCAGTTCGTAAGGCTGGCAAAAATGAAAGCAAAACGATCGTAGCGCAGCAAACCTGCATATGCGTCGTAAAAAAGAATAACCTTAACCATCGGATCAAGGAGGTTCGCCATCGAACCGAAAGCAACTGAAAATCAGGCACCGACTGCTGTGGCGGGACTGTTGAATGTCTCTGTGTCGCCGCATGTGCGAAGCTCTGAGTCGGTCGAAAAGATCATGTGGACCGTGGTGGCATGTCTGGTGCCGCCGCTGCTGTTGTCTGTCTTTGTCTTTGGTATACAGGTTTTACTGATAGCCGGAGTTTCAGTAATAAGCTGTATGGCTGTTGAGGCAATCAGTCAGAAAGCACTCGGAAGACCGGTAACTGTCAAAGACGGCAGTGCGGCTCTGACCGGGATGTTGATGGCCTTTGTCATTCCACCCGGCGTGTCGTTCCTGTTGCCGATACTTGGTGCAGTCATGGCAATCTATATCGGTAAGCATTTACTCGGCGGGATCGGGTATAATATTTTCAACCCGGCTCTCCTCGGCAGGGCGTTTCTACTGGCGACCTTTCCGGTTGCAATGACAACGGCCTGGCTGGTCCCGTTGACCGATGGAGCCATTTTCAGCTACTTCAACAGTGGAGTGGATGCCGTTACCACTGCAACACCGCTGGCAGTTATGAAAGAACAGGGCATGGATGCGTTCAGACAGCAATTTGGTGCCCCAAGCGAAATATACGCGTCGTTCTTTCTCGGCTGGCGACCCGGCTGTATCGGCGAAACTTCCGGTCTGCTTATCGTACTAGGTGGTCTGTATCTGATGTGGCGCCGCTATATCACCTGGCATATCCCGGTCTCACTGCTTGGTACCATCGGTCTGCTTACCTGGGTTTTTGGTGGTGAGACACTGTTTACCGGTGATCCACTCCTGGCAATATTGACCGGAGGGGCCTTGCTCGGGGCGTTTTATATGGCTACCGACTATGTCACCTCACCGAGTTCAAAAACTGGGCAAATGGTTTATGGAGCGGGTATTGGTGCCTTGACGGTCCTGATCAGGCTCAAAGGTGGTTATCCGGAAGGTATCTGCTATGCAATCTTATTAATGAATCCACTCAGCACGGTGCTTGACAACTGGTTTAAACCCAAACGCTTTGCACCGCCGATAGGAGGTGAGAAATGAGCAATATACTCACTATCATCTTCAGATTGACCTTGTCCTGTCTGATCGCCGGAACAGTCATGGGAACCACCTTTGTTTTTACCAATAAGGCGAAAAAGGCCAATGAACATGCCCGTGAGGAAAAGGTTGTGTATTCTCTGCTGGGCTATTCTGCTGAAAACCCGATTCCGGAATCGATGGGGTTGTACGAGGTTTTCAGATACGTGATCACCGATGCGGGGCAAAGTTCAATCGGTTACCTGGTTCCTGCAGGTGCTGGCGACCATTCGGAAGGATTTACCTTTGTCAGGATCGATCTGGAAGGAAAGTATATGGACAGTAATCCTGTTACGATCAGTCATGAAAAGGTTCGCGAGCAAAAGGATCGTGACGTTGCCATCGCTGCCGCCATTGGCGGTGGTAAAGATATTCGGTTTGCCGATCATACCATTATAGTTACAGATTCTGGTAGCCGCTTAGCGTACCTGCTTTCAGGGAAGTTTCCCGGATTTAAAACTTCCATCCACATCATGATGGCACTCGATCCGACCTATTCCGTTCTGGGACTTGAAATAATGGAGCATGAGGAAGACCCGGGACTGGGGGCGGAGATTGAGCAGGACTATTTCAAGAACCAATTCAAGCATAAACCTTTTGAGACGATTAAGTCTATCGAAGTTGCGAAAGCACCGTTACCTCCTGAATACTTTGATGCCATGGAAGGCAAAGTTGATGAGGAAGCAGCTATTGAGGTGATGAAGCAGTATCGAGATCAGGATATTTATGCACTGACCGGGGCGACCATTTCATCTGCTGCCGTGAGCAACGGTGTCAGGTCAATGACCAAGAAATTTGCCTATCGGCTCGATATTCTTGATCGGGTGATTAAGGAACAGCAGCTTCAGGTTCCCTTTTAATATTGATAAGAGAGGAAAGGATCGTGGCAAACGAGTATTCCAGTTTTCAACTGCTTGCAAATGGTATTCTCAAAGAGAATCCCATCTTCAAACTCGCACTTTCCATGTGCCCGGCGGTCGGTATTTCCACCACCGTCAGTAATGGGGTGATGCTTGGAATAGCGGTACTTTTTGTGCAGGTGTTTTCCAGTGTTACCATATCTGCCCTGAAAAATTTCATCCATCCCCGAATTCGTATTCCAACCTACACCCTGACCATTGCAACCTGGGTTACGGTTATCGATCTGAGTCTCGCGGCTTTTTTCCCGGGGGCGTACGCAAAAATGGGGATATTCGTCAAGATTATCGTCGCCTTTGCGATTATCACTATGCGTCTTGAAATGTTTGCCTGTAAAGAGGACGTCTCCGATTCCTTTTGGGATGGACTTGGCATGGGGCTCGGCTTCATGGTCGGTATGGTCGTTATCGGCTTTGTCAGGGAATTGCTCGGTTCAGGGGCTGTTTTCGGATATGACGTGCTTGGCTTCAAACCACTGCTTTTCTTTATTCTGCCAAGTGCCGGTTTCTTTGTTGTGGGGCTGATGATGGCCTTTTTTAACTGGATTGAAGCGGTTTATGCAGCGCGTAAAAGGGAGGTAAAGCAATGAGAGTGATACAATCGTTTATCCTCCTGATCACCGCAGCCTGTGTGCTGCTCTCCACCGGTGCTGCGTTTGGTGCTGGCCCGGTTTCATCAACAGCCTTTGGTGATGAAAATGAGATTATCCTGAAATTTTCTACCCCTGTTGATCCGCAAGCCGCAGCAGCTCCTGAAGTGTATACCGTTTTTGAAGAAGCGGATCCTGACATCAGGTTGGCTATCACTGGTGTTGAGGTGGCCTCGGATGGCACCCAGGCAACACTGGTTTTTGCCGACTCGCTCAATACCACCCAGAAACATATCGTGACAACCAGTGGTATCGGTGGCGTGGCCAGTGCGTCTTTCTCGGTGGCGAAGTCTTATCTTGGCTACCTGATTTCAATTCTGATTTCGGCGCTGTTGATCAATAACTTCGTCTTTACCAAATATCTCGGTCTCTGTGTTTTCTTTGGTACGGCCAAACGTAAGGAGACGGCAAAAGGAATGGGCGTGGTTTTTACCATCGTCATTGTGGTAGCCTGTTCGATGAGTTGGGTGCTTTATCAATTCGTGATGAAACCGTTCGATCTGAATTATCTGCAGATCGTCATTTTCATTGGCCTTACCTCGTTGACGGTACAGGCGGTTGACACGATTTTGCGAAAGGTAAACCCGGTCCTGTTTAAATCGTTCGGGGTCTACCTGGTACTGGTTATCGCCAACTGTATTATCATTGCGGTCCCCCTGCTAATGGCAAGCAACGAATATAACTATTTCGAGACCTTCATGTTAAGCCTCGGTGCAGGCGGTGGATTTCTGCTCGCCTTGTATCTGATGAGTTCGGTAAGTGAGCGGCTCGAACTTGCCAATATTCCCCCGTCATTTAAGGGATTGCCGATTGCATTTATTGTGGCTGGACAGTTTGCCATGGCATTTCTCGGTTTTTCCGGGTTGCAGCTTTTTTAACACGTACGTGAGATTATTGTCCCAACAGGAGATTTAAAACGATTATGGATCCTGAATTAATAAAACTAGCAATAGGCGGTCTGGTTCTCCTTGGCTGTGTTGGACTCTTTTTTGGTATCGGATTGGCAATTGCGGCTCATAAATTTGCCGTCGAATCCAACCCGTTGATTGAAGAGGTTTTGGAATCATTGCCACTGGCCAATTGCGGTGGCTGTGGTTATCCCGGTTGCGAAGGATATGCTATCGAGGTAGTGACTGACCCTGATGTCCCGGCCAACCTCTGCTATCCTGGTAAAGAGAAGGTGGCCGAACGGGTCGCGTCTCTTACCGGTAAGAAAATGGCGGCGATGGAAGATACCATAGCGGTGGTGAGATGCTCCCGGATTGAGGGCAGGGTTAGCCATAAGCATCGGTACGTTGGCTTCTCCTCATGTACTGCCGCCAGTCTCGGCTTTGGCGGACCTTCTGCCTGCCAGTATTCATGTGTAGGTTTAGGTGAATGTGCAGAAGCCTGCCCGTTTGATGCAATTGAAATGAAAGAAGGTTTTCCGATCATCGATCCTGATACCTGTGTAAGTTGCGGGGTCTGTGTGAAGACCTGTCCAAAGGAGATTATGGAGATCCAGTCGATGAAGGCTCGTATCTGGGTTCCTTGTCACACCAAGGATCTGGGCAAAGCGGTTATGGGCGTTTGCGAGGTGGGTTGCATCGGTTGTAAAATGTGTGTCAAGGTTTGTCCGGCTGATGCGGTCACCTATGAGAATAATATCGTCAAGATCGATCATAAAGCGTGTATCGAGTATGGCCCGGCCTGTGAAGAGGTTTGTGTAAGTAAATGCCCCCGGGATATCTTTCTTCCCTACCAGGGGCGCCAGGTCATTGCCCGTGATGTGGAAAGTGGCCTGAAGATGGCTGGCTAAAAAAGACACGCAACTGATATGAAGCCGGAATTGTTCGCTCCGGACAGACGATCACTTCTAAAAAAAGCGGGTGCACTGGGAATCGGTGCACTCGCTTCTTTTGTTCTGCCACCAGAGTCATCATACGCATTTCTTTTTAGAAAAAAAAAGCACAAGGTCGTGAAGACACGTTTGGCCATGGGCACGTTCGTTTCCATGACTGCGGTGCATTCTTCACGAGATCAGGCCGAACAGGCAATAGAATTGGCTTTTGCTGAAGTCAGCCGGCTGAGCAAGCTGTTGAGCAGACATGACAATGGTTCGCCAGTAAGCCAGTTGAATCATACGGGGGTATTGCACGATGCACCGCGTGAGCTTTGTGAGGTCATCACCGCCTCGATCCAGCTCTGGCAGCAAAGCGGTGGAGCCTTCGATGTTACGATCAAACCACTGCTTGATTACTATGAGCAGAGTTTTGAAAAGAATCAGGAACCGGTTGCAGACCGCATTACTGAATTGCTGGGAGTAGTCGGTGGTCAACACTTGCAACTAACTGGAAAAACACTGAAACTTGCCAGACCCGATATGGCAATAACCCTGGATGGGATTGCCAAGGGGTATATTGTTGATCGGGCTTCTGATGTGCTGATTAAAAATGGCATCAGCGATCATCTGGTGAATGCGGGTGGAGACATTCGGGCAATGGGAGCACCAAGTGAAAAGGCGAAATGGAAAATCGCCATTCAGGATCCTGAAAAAAAGCAATCCTATCCCGAGATCGTGGAGATCACAAATGGGGCAATTGCAACTTCTGGTAATTACGAGATTTATTACGATCAGGAACGATTATTTCATCACATAATTGATCCCAAAACGGGAAGATCACCTCAGGAGTCTGTGAGTGTAACGGTGCGCACCAATAG
>QZLB01000225.1 GCA_004796425.1 Desulfobulbaceae bacterium
CATGCAGTCGATCCTCCCTGAAGGGTTTCGCCTAATTGCCTTTACACCACGGGAAAAGAGCCACGACGTGCTGGTAAGCAATTCAAGCAAGTATGGTCTGGCTGATCCTTCTGCGACATTTCGCATCGGAACTTCTTCTGTGAGAAGAGTGGCATTGCTCAAGCACCACTTCCCTGCGATTGACGCGGTACCGATGCGGGGGAATTTGCAGACCCGGATGCAAAAGCTGGAAGCTGGGCAATGCGATGCGCTGATGCTCGCTTTTGCCGGGGTCAAACGAATGGGTTTTGATCACAAAATAGTCCACTCTTTTGATGAAAATGTCTTTGTTCCGCCGGTTGGCCAGGGATGTATTGCCATAGAGGCAGCCGAAAGTCTTTCGGAGGAGAAAGTCCGTCTGATCAGAAATTGTCTCAACGATCGCACCTCTGAAATATGCCTGAAAGCTGAACGGGCGTACCTCAAAACCCTGGAAGGCGGGTGCAGTATTCCAGCCTTTGGTCATGCCGTATTAATCAAAGAATCGATTAGTTTGACTGCAGGTTTGGCCAATCTGGATGGCAGCTGGCTGCTTTGTAAACAGGAGACAGGACCTGCAGATGCTCCCGAAGCACTTGGTGAGCGGTTAGGGGAATATGTACTTGAAAATGGTGGGGACGAAGTTTTACGTCAATTAAAAAGCGGATCCTGAACCGTCAAAAAAAAGCCGCCAATTCATCTTCAGTCAAAAGTGAAGATGATTGACGGCTTTTAAAATTGAAAACGGTGGAGGTTTTAAATATTCACGAACGAGCTGCGGTCGATTTTCCCCAGAAAAATAGAGGTGCAGATCAAAATGTTTCGCGGGCTGTCGCCTGCCTGAATTCTCAGCAACCCTTCACGAATGATGATTTTTTTCAGCAGTTCACGTCCGTTTGATTCATTGTAATAGATATCTGAATCTAGGACATCTTTTACGTTTTCAGGTTCAGTCCGATCGATGATCAACTGCAATCCGAGGTTCAAGAAACGATCTTCAATGGTACCCAGCTCTGCCTCCAGGGCCAGCAGGCCGTTTTTCTGCGCGACCTGACCAAGCTCCTTGAGTTTGATTACGATGGGTACCAGCGATTGCTGATCTTCTGCAGAACAGGCAGCCTTAGCCGCAAGTGCCAGGTCTCGTATCATGATATCTTTACGCAATTGATGGCTGAGCCGGAGGCTACAGCCGGTTATAGGTTAAGAACCGCTTGCCTTTTTTCTATTATTGACGAGATCCCTGAGGTAGTCAAGCCAGGGCTCAAAACCTTCTCCTGTCGTGGAGGAGAAATCCATCACCGTAAGTTTTGGATTGAGCCCCAACGCTTCTTTGGTTGCTTCCGGGATTGGAAAATCGAAATAAGGTAGCAGGTCTGTTTTAGTAATCAGAAACACGTCGGAGCTGGTAAAGGCCTTAGGATATTTTGCCGGCTTGTCCGGTCCTTCAGGTACGGATACCAAGACGATTCGCTGGTGTTCGCCAAGGTCAAAGGTCGAGGGGCACACCAGATTGCCAACATTTTCGATAACCAACAGGTCTATGGCATCGCCACCGGGCTCTTTCTGCAGTTGGTGGAATCCTTTATGGATCATCGAAGCGTCGAGGTGACAGGCTCCACCAGTGGTAAGCTGAATGACAGGGACACCCTTTGCCCTGATGCGTTCGGCATCACGCTCCGTTTCAATATCTCCCTCAATGACTCCAATGTTAAATTCCTTGCCAATTTTTTCGATGGTATGTTCAAGCAGGGTCGTTTTGCCCGAGCCGGGGCTGGAGATGAGATTGATTGTTACGATACCGTCCGCCTCAAAATGTTCACGGTTGCTTCGGGCCATCGCATCATTGGCGGCAAAGAGCGATTTGTTAATATCGACAATGAGCGAATCCTGGTCGCTATGTGAATGACCATGATCATGACTGTGATCATGGCTGTGATCGTGAGTGTGGGTAGAGCACCCGCATGCGTCGCACATATGTGCACCTTTTGGTTGTATTTGTCAGTTTATTCCATCTCGACCTGTTGAAGAATGAGGTCATCACCACCTTCAGGGATCAGCAATGAGTCATCACAACGAGCACATCCTTCGGGGCGGTCTCCTGTGATCTCTTCTTCATAACCGCAACTCGTACAACGGTATGTAACCGGAGGAATGATAATCTCCAACTCGGCATCCCGGACAAGATGGTTCTCTTTTGAAAGAATGTCAAATCCAAAAC
>QZLB01000138.1 GCA_004796425.1 Desulfobulbaceae bacterium
ATCCCGTCCACCAGTGCAGCTTGTTGAGTTGCATTGGTGGACGGAATATGAGGTTGGTTAGAGTGCCATTTCTTTATTATATTGTGGATACCAAATTGATCGTGGTTCTTATTTATCTCTCCGGATCTTATAACTTTCGTACTGAAGCGCTTTGGACTGCTGCTTCTGCTTCTGCAACACGGCAGCAGGAGCGCCGACAAAGGTATCTTCAACACTTTCCTTGAGTTGTTGTAAATCATTGTCAAGATTTTCAGATACGGTGGATGATTGTACCTGGCGGTTCAACGAACGGTTTCGTTGCTCAAATTCTGTGATAGACTTGAGCGCTTCCTGCTTCCTGCCGGCTTTGACGGCCTCTGCAACTTTGCTTCTCATCTGGTTGTAATCTTCTTTTACCACTTGCTTTCCCCAGGCCTCTTTATCATAGCTCCCGACGACTTCTGCCCTGTCAGTTACACAGGAAATTGAATAGTTGAGCGCATGATCACGCTGCTTGGCGCTGCCCTGGTGGTTATAACGGACCTGGATATCACCCAGTTGGAACTGTTGTTCATTACTGGTAGGTACCTGGTACGTAAGGAAAAATGAACGCTTCTGTCCGGCAAGCAGGTCCCCGGGGCGGATTATGGCTACGTTGCCTTCCATTTTGATTGGGTAACCACCGCCACTTAATAAGCGAACACCGTCCATCAACTGAATTCTGATTTCAAGAGAGGAGGCTGCCACGCGACGGGCGGAGTCGAATTCTTCCTGAAATATCCAAGCAAAACGACCAGGGTCTTCAAGGAAGTAATAGCTCCCACCACCATAGTCGGCAATGGTGGTCATTAATTGCTCGTTAAAATCATAGCCCACCCCGACGCTGCTGACGGTGAAGTTGTATTCCGGGCCATTTGATGCCATCGTACCGAGTTGTCTTGGGTCGGTAACTCCCTGATTAGCAAGACCATCAGAAATTAAGATTAGCTTTCGTTGTCGTCCGTAATCAGGACTTGATGTAAACATACCCACTCCGGTATGCAACCCACTGCCAAGGTTGGTACCACCACCGGCTCCAATATTTGCTACTAGACGACGAAGTCTTGAAACGTTGGGATAATTCATCGGCACCAGAGGTGAATGGACCACAACGTTATTGGCATAGCTGACAATACCCAGGCGATCGGCACCGGTGAGATGATCCATTAACCGAAGCATGGCCGTCCGGGCATCATTGATCTTCTGGCCGTTCATTGAACCAGAGCGATCGAGGACGATAATCAGATCGACGGGCTGGGTGATGGTGCGGTTGTCCGGCGGTAAATCGGAGGCAATAAGGGTGATATCCATTGAAACCTTGCCGTCGGAACCTTTGAGAACTTTGGTCTGGACGAGTGAGGTTTCAAGGGACACAACTTCATCTGCTTTTACAACCGCTGGTGCAAAAGAACGGGCCATGGCCTTGTGGGCTACGACCAGGAAAAGCAGGGTGGTAATGGTGAATACGTAAAGGTGGGGTGAGCGCTTCTGGTATAATGATTTCATGATATGCTCCCTGGTAAGTGAAGATTTGCGTGCGTTATTGGTGCTGTTTCTTTCATGGTAGAAGCAGGTGGTGGAAAAGACAATGCAAACAAATGCAAAAGGTTAGGCCCTTTTTTTTACAGAAGTTTTACTTTGAGTGGAGGCCTTTGTAAGGTAAGCTGGTGGTACGTCAGACAGGTATGATCAACCGTTGAATTCACCCGGGAGTGCACCCGATGAGCAAACCAAAGATTTTAATTGTTGAAGATGATCCGGCAATCAGAAATGGTTTGAGCGATGTGCTGGTGTTTAATGGCTACGAGGTAGATTCTGAGGAGGATGGCAGCAAGGGGTTGGATAAAATCCTTGGAAATTATTTCGACCTGGTGCTGCTTGACGTGATGCTGCCAAGTATGGATGGCTTTACGATATGCAGACAAGTTCGGGAAGAAAAACCACAGCAACCGATCATCATGATTACCGCCAAAGGTGCAGAAGATGATATTGTTAACGGTTTCACCGCCGGTGCAGACGATTACATAGCCAAACCGTTCTCATTGCGAGAGTTGATCGTTCGGGTTGAGGCGATTTTAAGAAGGTGCGGTAAGCAGATCGGTGAAACGGCTGTAGAATATGGAGGCATCACTTTCGATGGCAATAATTTACGGGCGATCTGTGGTTCAATGGAGATCGATATCACCCGGAAGGAGATGGATATCATCGCCTATCTTTATCGGTTCCAGGAGCGGATTGTTTCAAGGCAGGAGCTTCTTACCGAGGTGTGGCATTATACCGATGGTACCATAGAGACCCGGACGGTGGATATTCATATGAACAAACTACGAAAAAAGCTGCAGCAATTTGAGACCTCCAACTTGCTGATCAAAACCATTCGCGGTGAAGGGTACCGTCTCGAAGATGAAAAAACTTAGACTGCTGATCCTGCTTTTTTGCCTGACCATTGCCCTGCCTCTGGTGTTTGTGATCTACCAGACCTATAGCGGCCTGCATCAGGAAGAAGTTGGCCAGATGCGGTTCTTTGGCGAGGAACTGTTCGATCAATTCGAATATGAACTGGCTCGTCTCATTCAACAGGAAGAAGCCAGAAGCGTCGATGAGTACGCTTACTTTATGGCAGGGGACACTGGAGGTGAGCAGAGCAGTGTGATATCACCGCTCGCCACTCAACCAACCGCTCCCTATCTGCTTGGGTATCTGCAGAATAACCCAGACGGTTCTTTTCAGACACCTTTGGTAGCTGACATGGGAGCAGTACCGGTGGCCCTGCGTAAGCGGGTAGGCGAACTGAGAGAAGTGAATGCGTTATTCAATTCCATGAAGCTTGACACCTTAACGAAAACGCCTATACCCCAAAAGGAAGAGTCTGTCAAAGAGCTGCAAGCGCCACCCAAAAGTAAGCTTGCAGAGCGGTACCTGACCAAAAGAAAAAAGGCCAGCAAGACCGATTACCTAGGATCAAGCAGGAATCGGGTGGAGGAGATTTCCAGGCAGCAGGTCTATAACATTTCACAAGAGCAGCAGAAGATTGCGGTGCAATCATCGCCTGCAGGCAGAACGAGTCGCTCCGCTTCCTCAAGCTTATCAGAGTCTGAAGTGTTAGCTGATGTGCAGGAAGAGGACAAGGGCCTGGCAGAATTTTACGGGTCAAGCGGTACTTCTGAGGACAGGGCAGATGATATACTTCGACGCAGTGTGTTCGGCGAGCAGGCTGATCGGTTTCAGGTTGAGGTGGCACCCTTTCAATCAGTAAAGATCGATGATGCCCGGGTCTTCGTCTTCCGACGTATCTACATTAATAACCAGATGTATCGGCAGGGTTTTGTGATCCTGGTTGAGCCCTTAATGCAATATCTTGCCGATCGCTATTTTACCAACCAGCCCATTGCCGCTTTTTCGGTTTTGGAGTTGACCAGCAGCGGCTCCGGTGAGCGAAAGGCTCACTATCTCACCGGTTCGGTAAGTGCGGGCAGCGCCATAAATATTGAGCAAGCGTTTCGCAAACCGTTTGATTTTCTTTCAGTATCACTCAAGGCTGATCGAGTACCTGCATCGCCAGTTCGGGGGCCTTTGAACATCGCCGTGATACTTCTGGCCTTGTTCATGCTGACCGGCCTGTATGTGCTCTATAGGAATGTTCAGTCCATCGTGAAACTATCCGAGCGTAGGTCCCAATTTGTATCAACGGTAACCCATGAGCTGAAGACCCCACTCACCAATATCAGAATGTATGTCGAGATGCTGGAGCAGGGGGTGGCGATGACCCCGGATAAAGAGCAGGAATATCTCGGTGTGCTCGCCAGTGAAACCACTCGGCTGTCTGGCCTGATCAACAATGTGCTTGAGCTGTCCCGGTTGGAGAAAAAGAATCGTCCTCTGACCATTACGCAGTGCGATATCAAAGAAGTTTTCTCTGAGGTTGAAACAATCATGCAGGCCAAGTTGAACCAGGAAGGTTTCAGCCTTGAACACACTGCATCCGGTGTTGAATCTTTTGCGTTAGATCGTGAGGTGCTGGTTCAGGTGCTGATGAATCTGATGGAGAACAGCATCAAATTCGGCAGGAACATGGCAACAAAAAAAATCAGGCTTGAGGCCGAGCAGCGGGATGGTGAGGTCGAAATACGGGTCGTTGATACTGGTCCGGGAGTCGCCAAAGCTGAGTTGAAAAAGATTTTTGATGACTTTTACCGGGTGGATAATTCCATGACCCGGGCAACAGGTGGAACCGGTATCGGCTTGGCGCTGGTCAAGAAATTCATCAATGGCATGGGTGGGACTGTTTCAGCACGCAATAATGCTGATGGAGGGTTAACCATCGTCTTAAAGCTCCCTTCCTAAAGGACGCTCAGCGCTCTTCAAAAGACTCTCCTTCATTTACAAGCCTCACCTTACGAGCAAATTTATTATCCATGCTACTAATCATCGCTCATTTATCTTGACATCAAGATAAATAGTCATATCTTGTCAGGTAATCGGAACATGATAATTGATAAAAAATCAATGATTATAAGTAAAAAGTGATCAGCAAGAATAAATTTTAAAACCTTGAATTTAAGATAAAATATAAAAGAGGCACACCATGAACATGAATAATATACACGGTATCCATCATATAACCGCGATTAGCGGCAGTCCTGCCGTCAATCTCCATTTTTACGAAACCGTGCTCGGACTGCGGTTGGTGAAACAGACGGTCAATTTTGACGACCCGTATACCTATCACCTCTATTATGGTAATGAAGATGGGGCTCCGGGAACGATCATGACCTTTTTCCCCTGGGCAAATGCCCCCAAGGGAACCGCAGGAGCCGGAATGGTTGGTGCAACCGCGTTTGCGATACCGGCCGGTTCGATCGACTATTGGCAGGATCGGCTTGAGCAGACAGGTGTAA
>QZLB01000093.1 GCA_004796425.1 Desulfobulbaceae bacterium
AAGGCGGCGGTCTTGAAAACCGTTGTACGAAAGTACCGTGGGTTCGAATCCTACTCCCTCCGCCAAAAAACACAAAAGGAGAGATGACCGAGTTGGCCGATGGTGCTCGCCTGCTAAGCGAGTGTGGGGATAATACTCCACCGAGGGTTCGAATCCCTCTCTCTCCGCCAGATAAAAAAGGTCGGTGGTTCAAGGATGTTGAACCACCGACCTTTTTATTCGCAGGAGTGTACAAAGGGGTATACTGATTAAAACCCCCACAGTAACGATCGTTTTACCCACCCCTCGACACCACTTTCATGTTTTACCTTTGCCCATCCACGCTGCTGCTTAATAGTTCTGAAAACAACCCCATAGTAGGCTTTGCCGACAACCTTATATTTTGTTCCCGGACCGCTTCGTATGTTGACTTTTTTGTTCTTTCCTTTGTTGACCTTGACTATCAGGTGGCCAGTTCCTGAGGTGAGACTTTTGTGAAGCCAACCAACATCTGCTTCAAAATCTTCAACTTTGAGCCAGTTACCTTTCTGTGAGAGCACCCTTAGTGGAAACCCACTCCCATATTTCCATTTAATCTTGTAATTGGTTCCAGGGCCTGAGCGTAAGTTAACATCTGTACCGCTCACACTTACCATTTTCGCAAAAGAAATCGATACTGTACAAAGTAAAACAACCAAAAGTGTTGAAATTAATACAAAAAACTTATGCATGGTGGTTACTCACTGATAACAACAGAAACAAGACGATCTAGATCATCCAGCGAATAATACTCTATTTCAATTTTCCCACGACTTCCACTTTGTGTAATGACAACCCGAGAGTTGAACTTATTTGTTAATTGGTTTTCCAGTGCCTTCCGGTAGGACTTGGGGATTTCTTCAACTTGGTGGTGAGCTGATCGCTCGGTTTTTGCCGTGGTGGGTTGTCGTGTCAGGTTTCTAATGAGTTGTTCTGTTTGGCGAACCGATAAGTTCTTACCAACAACCTGTTCTCGGATTTCATTGGTTAATGATGGGTCCTCAGATATCTTTAAAAATGCACGAGCATGGCCCTCTGAAAGAGTGCTATTTGCAAGATCGTCTTTGATCTGATCCGGTAAAAGAAGAAGTCGGAGTGTATTGGTAATGGTCGACCTCTTTTTTCCAACACGCTTAGCGGTTTCTTCCTGGGTGTAGCCAAACCGGTCTATGAGTTTCTTGTATGCCTCTGCTTCCTCTAGTGCGTTGAGATCTGTTCTCTGGATATTTTCTATTAGAGCGATTTCGAGAAGTGAATCCTCAGAATCTACATCGGTAATCACAACAGGTACTTTTTTTAATCCAGCACGTTTGGAAGCCCGTAACCTTCGCTCACCAGCCACCAGTTCATAATTGCCTTTCCCAACGGCTGAAACAATCAATGGTTGAATAACACCGTTTTCCTTGATTGACTGAGATAACTCATCCAATTCCTTCTCATCAAAAATGACACGTGGTTGGTGTTTGTTGGGAGCGATTTTTTCAACATCACATTCAAAATACTTTTCTTGATCTTCTGTGTCTCCAAAGAGAGCACCAACTCCCTGTCCAAGACCGGTACTTTTCGCTACCATTATTTCCTCTGCCTTTTTAAGAATTCGGATGCAAGTGCCCGGTAGGCTTCTGCACCCTTTGATTTATTGTCATACTCCAGAATTGTTTGGCCATGACTCGGGCACTCACTCAAGCGCACATTTCGGGGTATAATTGTTTTGAAAACCTGGTCCCCAAAATGATTTAAAATCTCTTCTGAGACCTGGTGGGATAGCTTGTTTCTTGTGTCAAACATGGTGAGCAACAACCCCTCAATATACAAGTCAGGGTTAAAGGTCTTTTTGACCGACCGAATTGTATTTATCAGTTGAGCGAGTCCCTCCATGGCAAAGTACTCGCATTGCATGGGAATCAAAACCGAATCAGCCGCAGTTAATGCGTTAATAGTGAGCAAACCAAGTGAGGGGGGACAATCGATGAGAATATATTCGAAATCACGGGCTGCACGAGAGATAGTTTTCTGTAAATAATGCTCTCGGCGCTCCTCATTGATCAACTCCAACTCAGAGGCGACGAGGTCAATACTTGTGGGAATTATGCTCAATTTCTTTATGTTTGTTGGTTGTATCACCCCTTGAGTTTCCACCTGACCACAGAGCGCATGGTACAAATGTTGTGTTAATTCCCGGGTTTTTACCCCCACACCACTGGAGGCATTTCCTTGGGGGTCGGAATCAACGATGAGTGTCTTTTTTCCCCTAAGCGCCAGACTTCCAGCCAGGTTTACAGCTGTTGTGGTTTTTCCAACCCCACCCTTCTGATTTGCAACCGCAATTATTGTAGAGTTTTTCACAGCCCCTCCTTGTTGTTTTAAAAGCACCAGATAATTTATATACCAGTCAACCACGGGTAACAAGAACAAAATGGTCCCACCTGATGAAAAACAGAACCAATTCAACTTGCGCTTGGTTTCCCTGTGTGTTCTAGTCCCTAAAGGCCACAATGTTTCACGTGAAACAAATCTAGGGAGGGTGTGTTTTGGATAGTGATTTCTTGGTAGTTGGGAGTGGTATTGCGGGTTTGTCGTTTGCTCTCAAGGTAGCAGAGTTTGGTAGTGTAATAATTATCACGAAAAAACGTGATGTCGATACCGCAACAAATCTCGCCCAAGGTGGTATAGCGGCTGTGGTTGGAAGGGATGACTCTTTTAAAGAGCATATTAACGACACGCTTAGGGCGGGTGATGGACTCTGTGATTCTCAGGTTGTGAAACTGGTGATAGAGTCTGGCAAGGAACGAATTGATGATTTGATTAGCTATGGCGTTGGGTTTGTAAAAGGGTCTGATGGTTTGCTGAGTTTGGGGAAGGAGGGCGGACACAGTAAACGACGGGTTGCACATGCGTATGATCTTACCGGACGGGAGATTGAACGCGCACTGCTGTTACAGGTGAGAAAAAACAAAAATATCAATTTGTTAGAACAGACCATTGCGGTAGACCTTTTGATAAACAGGACGGGTGAAGGCTCAACGTGTTTTGGTGCATATGTAATGGGAGAGAATAATGAGGTCGTGCCGGTGACTTCTAGCATGACAATCCTTTGTACAGGAGGGGCGGGTAAGGTGTACCTTTACACGAGTAACCCGGATATTGCGACTGGGGATGGGGTCGCTATGGCGGCACGAGCGGGAGCGAAAATTGGTAATATGGAGTTTGTCCAATTCCACCCTACCTGCCTGTTTCATCCTCAAGCGAAAAATTTTCTAATTTCAGAGGCGGTCAGGGGAGAGGGGGGTATTCTCGTAGACCATAATGGCAACCGTTTTATGGAAAAGTATGATGAGCGGTTGGAATTGGCCACAAGGGATATTATTGCTCGATCAATAGATACTGAGATGAAAACAAGCGGGGCCGATTGTGTTTTTCTTGATGTGAGCCACCTAAATAAAGATTTTTTGAGTACAAGATTTCCCGGGATTTATAACAAATGCAAAGAGTTTGGACTGGATATTTCCCAGGAACCAATCCCTGTTGTACCTGCAGCACATTATATGTGTGGGGGGATTGCGGTGGATCATTATGGAAACAGTACGGTCCCGGGATTAATGGCCCTTGGTGAAAGCTCATGTTCTGGTTTGCATGGTGCAAATCGTTTGGCATCCAACTCCCTTCTTGAGGCCGTCGTATATGCTGACCGTGCCGCAATGTATTGTGTTGAGAATCTAACAAGTTCAAGCGATTCGCAAGATAGACCGGAGTGGGAAGCAGATGAATGGTCAGCGGGAGAGGCGAATTTTCTCAACGAAGAAATTCTTATCAACCATGATTGGGATGTTATCAGGAGAACCATGTGGAACTATGTCGGGATCGTAAGGACGACACAACGACTCGAACTTGCCAGAAGAAGACTGATTACTGTAGCAGAAGAAATAGAGGACCATTATAGAAAGTACATTGTCTCCCGCAACATGATTGAACTCCGAAATATTTTACATGTGGCACTTTTGGTAACAGAAACAGCGCTTCATCGAAAAGAGTCTCGTGGTTTACACTATAGTATTGATTTCCCAAAAAAATCTGATGATTGTCTGTTCTGGACGATGCTTACCAGAGCAGACTTGAATGGTGATCCTTGGGATTTTAGACTCGAAGAAGAGCGGTTTGACCATTAATCAGCAAGGTAAAAGACCGGGGTCCGGTTTTTATTTGAAAAGTCAGACAGGAAATGATTCAATTTTTCTAGACCGATTACTTCTGTGTGTTTACCGGTGAGGATATGAATCAGGAGAAGACTCGAATACTTATTGTTGATGACGAACCGCAGAATACTGCGATAATACAGGAAATACTCTATTTCCAGGATCAGTATGAATTTAGCGCTGTTGGGAGTGGGGCTGAGGCGCTAGAGATCGTAAATAGTTTCAGACCTGAGATCGTACTGCTGGATATCATGATGCCAGGTATGGACGGATATGAGGTATGTAAATGTATCAGGGCTGAGCAAGCGCATCGTTTCATAAAAATAATTATGGTTTCAGGATTGGCCATGGTGGATGAGCGACTACAAGGGTACGAAGCGGGGGCTGATGATTACATTACCAAGCCATTTGATGAGGATGAGCTCCTGGCAAAAATTGCGGTATATTCTAAATTGAGCAGGATAGAGGAGGTTGAACTACTCAAAACAACCGCGCTCCATTTGATGACCCACGAAACGAGAACTCCTTTGAATGGCATTCTTCTGGGAAGCGAGCTTCTCAAAGAGGTGGAAGAAATACCGCAGGAGGCCAAGCAGTATGTGGACATTATCTATTCGTCTGGTGAAAGAATGAGAAGATTATTCGCCAAAGTAAATCTTCTCTGTCAGCTAAAAGGGGGGATAGATCTGATACTGGTTGAGCAAAGTTTAGAGAAATGCCTTAAAGCAGTGATAGCAGAAATGGGTAGTGAGTTTCCGGATGTTGAGATCGTGTGCTCCTGTGAGAAGGATATTGAAATGAGTGCTGATTGGGAGCTCCTCAGTAAGGGTTTTTATAATGTTATTGAAAATGGCTGCAAGTTTACCGGATCAAGTAAAACCTTGTGCGTAACGATTAGACAAGTTGATGATGCAACACTGGTTATTGTTGAAGATGATGGTCCCGGTGTAAACCAAGAGACGATGGACAGGATTTTCGAAGGGTTTTTTACTGAAGATATCATGCATCACCACAAAGGTGCTGGTTTGAGTTTAAGTATCACAAGGCTGATCATGCACCATCACCGAGGAAAGATTAGGTGTGAAAACAGGGTGGAAGGGGGAACCCGGTTCACCTTTTCATTCCCTCGACTACACCAAACAAAATAAAAACTGTAACTGTTTGATAATTTTACCTTTATTATTCCTGGTTGTGCAACTTCAGTGGTGATTTTTGATCAATGAAAGAGTAAAAAAAAGCTGCATCATCAAATGATGATGCAGCTTCTATTTGGCGTCCCCAACCGGATTTGAACCGGTGTTGCCGGCGTGAAAGGCCGGTGTCCTGGACCTGACTAGACGATGGGGACCGAAAAACTCCCTGGTGGGTCGTGTTGGGCTCGAACCAACGACTCTCTGCTTAAAAGGCAGATACTCTACCGACTGAGTTAACGACCC
>QZLB01000065.1 GCA_004796425.1 Desulfobulbaceae bacterium
AAACAAACCACATGAGCGTACACCTCGCTGGTAAAAGAATAAGATAACGTACTATTTTTAATCGTTTAATATTTATCGATATTTGAGAAAAATAAAAGGTTTCTTTTCTATAGTATGATAAAAAATCTTGATGGTGAATTACTTTATAAATTAAATAGAGAAACGCATTTTATAACCTACCGGCCTTTATGAATTTTCGTGACACGAGAGGGGTAATTTTTGATCTGGATGGAACACTGATCAACTCACTGCAGGATATCGCTGATTCGGTAAATGCCGTTTTGTCAGATTGTGGTTTTCCGGTACATGAACTCGAAACTGTAAAATCATTTATTGGGAACGGAGCGGCGCAGCTGATCAAAAGAGCATTGCCAACTTCATCGAACGGTCATATCATAGCTCATTGTCTCCAACATTTTGAATATATATATAATAAACGTTGTACAGAAAAAACAATGGTATATTCAGGGATATATGAACTACTCGAACATCTCAAGGATTGCGGGATTAAAAGGGCTGTCTTATCAAATAAACCACACCATATTACCAGTAAAATATGTGATCATTTTTTCAAAGAAGACCACTTTCAGGTAGTATTTGGTGCCGATAAAGACACGAAAAAGAAGCCTGACCCCACTAAGGCAAATCATATTGCTTTATTATTTCAAATACCTGCTGATAATATCTTGATTGTCGGTGATTCTGTGGTTGATATAGAAACCGGAGTGAACGCGGGTATGAAGACGATCGCTGTCTCCTGGGGTTTTAGTACAAGCACTGAACTCCAGGCACACGACGCTGATTGTCTCGTTTCATCACCTCAGGAATTAATTCGGAAATTGTAAGATGATAGAATTTGGATCTTATTCTACCTATGCCGCGCCACCACTCATAGGTGCGTTAATCGGATACCTGACCAACAGGGTTGCGATCCGGATGCTTTTCAGACCCTTAAAGAAATGGAAAATAGCAGGAGTCCCTGTCCCGATGACCCCTGGTGTTATACCTTCAAAACGACACGAGCTTGCACTCAACATCGGAGAAATGGTTTCGGAGCACCTGCTGACCAGTGAGGAGATCAATAAAGCACTCAGCAAAGATCAGTTTCAATCACATCTTTATGAGACAATCAATTATCGTCTCTCATCAGCACTGAAGAGAGACTTTGGTACAATCTATGCGTTGTTGCCTTTAGATTTGCATTCAATGGTTGACGATCTCAAAAAAGAGATGGCCTTAAAAATTTCTGATCTGGTTGTAGTAAAGTTGCGTGGAGAAGAAACTGAACAACTTCTGAAAGTTATTATTGATGAATGGTTGCAGTCGTTTCTTGTCCGGAATGTTAGAGATTTTCTGCCCGACAATGATCTGATAAAAGAATCTTTGGAAAGACTGGTTCAAAAAGGTTTACACACTGTTCTTCAATCATCTGACACTGAAGATCAAATCAACAAACTTCTGCACCATACCCTTAAATCATTTTTAACTCAGGAAAAACCATTAGATGAGATCCTCCCCGAGGAATTTCTGGACTATATAAAAGAAAACGTGCATACCGCCACCGACTACCTCCTTGGCGTCTGTTCTGAGCTTATCAAAAAACCAAGCGTTCAGAAACGACTTAGCAAGGAGGCGGTCAAAGCAATTCTTGCCTATATTGAAACGCTTGGGCCAATGGCTGCGATGATCCAGGGGTTTGTTACTGTGGAATCGCTCGAAGAGAAGATTAACGACTATCTCGCCCAACACGAAGACGAAATCGCACAGATGGTAGCCGGTGAAAACGTAAGAACCGAGGTTGCTTTATTGATTGATGAGAAACTTGCTAAACTGTTGGCAACTGATTGCAACATAATAATGGCAAAATTCGATGATGATCAACTTGATAAATTGATCTCATCGGTGACATCGAGATCAACACAATTTCTATCCAGTCAACGTGTTGAATCTTTTTTAAGCAGTTTGATCACCAAAAAAATTGAAACACAACTGACCAGCGGCGAACTCACAATTGAGAAGATCGCCAACCAATTGACTTCCCAACCTGTCGAAGAGATAACACGACTCCTCCATACCGAATGCAAATCGATCTTTTTATCCAGTAGTATGCAAAAATCATTAGAGAAGATCACCGCTTCACTAATAGACACTGCGTCGAAGAGACCTATTGGGAAAATATCACACTATTTTCCGACTGCCACCGTGAGTAGTATCAGTACTCTCAGTCAAACTATGCTTACTCGCATACTGGCGCAGGAATTACCTTCGATTGTACCTGCTCTTGATATCAAAAATATTGTAACGACTCGAATTGATTCTTTCGATTTACTCAGACTCGAAAAATTACTGTTATCAATTATGGAGGAGCAATTTAAATATATTAATTTATTCGGAGGTTTACTTGGGTTTCTTATCGGCTTTCTCAACTTGCTCTTTTTTCTCGCATAAGCACCAGGAAATCTTTTTCTTATTTTAGACCTAAAATGGTTGGTAAATATTTATCTTGCCATCAACATCTCGTGTCAAAACTTCCTGTTTTGTCGAATTAAAAATATATTTTTTATGTTTTCGTCTATATCTACATAATAGTCTTGACATGGTGCGCGCATAGATATAAAGGGTTAGCGCAGACACCATGGAAACACTGCGTTTCCCGTAACTACTAACCGTGAGCATGCAAACTATTAGGTAGGGTGACATGGAACCAAACGAAAATGATTCACCAAAGGTGAATGAGGACAAACCTCCGGAACCTGCTGAGAAACCAGTAAAAAAGCGTTCTAGTGCAAGGAAGAAACAAGCCGCGCCAAAGCGAGCAAAAAAAGAATCTGCGGAGGAGCTGGGTGCTAAATCACGTACACCCAAAACGCTTTACCGCGTAAAGTTTTTTTACGAGTGGTGCAAGTCCTGCGGAATCTGCAGTGCTTTATGCCCAAAAGAGGTGATTCTTCTGGATGATCAGGGCAACCCGTTCATCGAAGTTCAAGACGATTGTATCGGTTGTAGAAACTGTGAAATTCATTGTCCGGATTTCGCAATAACTGTCAGTAAGCGATATCCATCAAGGAGGAGCACTAATGGTGTCTAAAGATAAAAACAGACGACTCCTTTTACAAGGCAACGAGGCGATCGTTCATGGTGCGCTGGCAGCTGGCTGCAGATTTTATGCTGGTTACCCGATAACTCCTGCTTCCGAAATTAGTGAATTGCTCTCAGTGAAACTCCCACAAGTAGGCGGCACTTTTATCCAGATGGAAGATGAAATTGCCTCAATGGGTGCGGTTATAGGCGCCTCGTTGGCCGGTGAGAAATCAATGACTGCGACGAGTGGTCCAGGATTTTCCCTGATCCAGGAAAATCTTGGTTATGCTTGTATTACTGAGGTTCCATGCGTTGTCGTCAACGTAATGAGAGGAGGGCCAAGTACCGGGTTGCCGACTAATGTTTCCCAGGGTGATGTGTTGATGTCTCGATGGGGCACCCACGGTGATCATCCGATCATTGTACTTGCCGTTTCCTCGGTCAACGACTGTTTCTCTCTTACGGTCAGGGCCTTTAATTTGTCTGAAAAGTATCGTGTACCAGTTATTATTCTGTCGGATGAGGTTGTAGCCCATACTAGAGAATGTATGACCATACCCGATCAGGACAAGGTTCGCGTGGTAGACCGAATCCAGCCAAATGTCCCGCCTGAATGGTACAAACCATACGCAGACAATAATCGGGGTGTGCCTGATATGGCATCATTTGGTGAAGGGTATAGACATCATGTGACTGGTCTGATTCATGATGAGCGTGGGTTCCCCACCCAGCAACCGAAAGAAATTGATCGGTTTCTACACCGACTGCACGACAAAATCACCAAAGGTTTCCCGGAAATTGTCTTATCAAAGACAATTGATATGGAAGATGCCGAGGTGTGTGTCATTGCGTATGGAAGTGTCTCCCGTTCAGCGATGATGGCAGTTAAAAAGGCTCGCGAACATGGCATAAAAGCTGGGTTAGTTCAGATGATAACGCTGTTTCCCTTTCCCAGGAAAGTTATTGATGCAGCACTGAGACAATGTAAGGCCGCAATTATTCCGGAACTGAATATGGGGCAAATGAGTAGGGAAATAAATAGAGTTAATCAGAGTGGTACCGCCATTATTAAAATGAACAGGATTGATGGTCAGCTGATTACACCTGATGAAATACTGAAAAAAATCCTCAGTGTTTCATAAATTGGATGAACTGAAAATTCCCTATAGAGGAGAAGAAAAATGGTTGTAGAAGCTGAAGTTATCAGGCAGGAATACCTGCGACACGATAAAAAATTTCCTCATGTTTGGTGTCCTGGATGTGGTAACGGCATCGTGCTGGGATCTTTACTACGCGCAATACACGCCCTGGAATTGCCAAAGGATGATGTGGTGGTTGCTTCTGGAATTGGCTGTTCAAGCAGGTTACCAACATACATAGATTTTAATACCTTGCACACAACCCATGGCAGGGCGTTGACATTTGCCACTGGGGTAAAATTAGCCAAACCGAGGCTCAAAGTGATTACGGTCATGGGTGATGGAGATGCTACCGCAATTGGTGGGAATCACTTCATTCACGCTGCACGACGGAATATCAATATCACGGCAATTATAATAAATAATAATACGTATGGTATGACGGGCGGACAATATTCTCCAACTACGCCATACGGTGACAAATCTACCACTTCTTTATACGGTCATGTAGAACATGCATTTTCAATCGCCGAGCTTGCAGTGACTGCTGGCGCTTCATTTGTCGCAAGGGGAACTGTCTATCATGCATCCCACCTCGACAGAATGCTTGAACAGGCAATCGCCAAAAGAGGCTTTTCGGTTGTTGAGATCGTGTCGAACTGTCATGTACAGCATGGACGGAGAAACAAGTTGGGTGGTGCGGTAAAAATGATCAACTCTTTTAAAGAGAGTGCGGTTCCGATTGCCAAAGCGAAAAAAATGAGTCCGGAGGATATGCAGGATAAATTCACCATCGGCGTCCTTTGTGATGTTGATAAACCAATCTCCACTGAAGAATACAATCGAATCAAACAGGAAGCCTGCAAAATCGATGATTACGAAGAAACCCATAAAAGAAAAGAAACAAAGGTGAAAAGACATGAAGAATGATTCCCGCTATGAAATACGTTTCAGTGGTTCCGGAGGTCAGGGGATCATTACTGCTGCGGTCGTCATGGCAGATGCAGTCGGTTCTCTGGATGGAAAATATGTCTGTCAGACACAAAGCTACGGGCCTGAGGCTCGTGGTGGCAAAAGTAAAGCGGAAGTTGTAATTTCAAATGGGCCGATTGATTACCCAAAAGCAATGCACATTGATCTTTTGCTGGCAATGACACAGGCTTCATGTGATGCGTACTTTTTCGAGATTAAACCGGAAGGGTTACTTATTGTGGATTCCACACTAGTTGAACAAGTACCAACGAGTCGAGCCGTCGCGATTCCTTTTACTGCCATTGCGCGCAAAGAGATTGGTCGTGAGTTGGTTGCGAATATGGTCGCTCTGGGTGCAGTAGGCTACGTTTCCGGGCAAGTGAATTTAAAAAACCTTGAAGACGCACTTCTTTCACGGGTACCCAAAGGTACCGAAAACATGAATAGGGAGGCCTTGCAGGCCGGTATCGAGCAAGCGAGAAAGGTGGATATTTCCAATTTGCCGCGTTCATTTGTGAATGAGTGGGAGGAGGAATTTTAGCAATCCGATCTTTTCCCAGGGCATTCATTAAAAAATATGGCCTGAGGGTATCATAGATACCTCAGGCCATATTTTTTTTACCAATCGCTGCCGCATAAAGAGCAGATTCGCGTGAGCCGTCAAGGCCGAGCAGGGTGTTAAGCTCATCATCATAGAAAGAAGCAACAGGGCAGCCACCACAACCGATTGCCTCAGCCCCAAGCAACAAATTCTGGCACAGGTGACCAGCATCAAGAAAAATGTAACGTAATCCTCTTTCATCATACCGTTGGGTGGTGCGTGCTGAGACACCACTCCAGATAAAAATCACTGCTGACTCAAGCAGGAACTTCTGCTGTAAAAATGTATGCTGCACCTGTTCTTTAGGGATATTTCCACCAATCAGTTCAAGTGAAAAATCCCTGATATTGAAGTGATAAATTCCATTTTTTAACTCCATCACCCGATTAATCAGTAGATATGTTTCAATCGGATAAGTTGCACCTGCAGAAGGTGAGGTCCTGAGAAATTGGTCTCCTCTTCGGGCAGTGACTCCCTGAGTAGTCCAGAGCAAAAAGGATAAGTCCGACAAAGATAGTGGCTTATCAGCAAACGTTCGGAGCGAGCGCCGGTTCTGCATCAAACCAATGATTCGTGCTTCAGCAAGTTTCCAACCACTCTTTTTCAAACAGAACGTTTCTGTGGTTGATACCGGTTGATCAGGAATTAGGTATTTCTGCGAATCTGGAGGCGGGGTAAGTTTCGTTGATTCGAGGAAACCAGGTGTGGGAGTAGTTTTTTTATTGTCTGGCATAGGATCCACCACGTAATTTTCCGGCAAGTTGACCACATGCTGCAGCAATATCAGAGCCACGACTACTCCGGATAAAAACAGAATAGTGCTTTTGCCGCAAAACGTTTTGAAAGCCGATCATTTTTTCTCGTGAGGACCCTTGGTACGGTAGATTTTCAGTGGGATTATAGGTCAGCAGGTTAATTTTACATGGAACCGCCTGAAGTAATCGAGCCAGTTCGTGTGCTTCTTCCAGTGAATCATTTACCCCGTCAAGCATGACATACTCTATCATGATCCTTTTCCGCTTTTTCATGGGATAATTTTTACAGGCCTCGATCAAAACCTCTATTGGGTATTTCTTGTTAATTGGCATTAGTAGATTTCTGGTCTGATTATCTACTGCATGAAGTGATATAGCCAGATTGATAGAGGTACGTTCACCAAGTTTTTTCATATGGTGAACAATGCCACAGGTTGAAACGGTGATTCGCCTCGAAGCGATATCCAACCCTTTCTGGTCGGTCAGAATATTTATCGCCGTAATTAGGTTGTCAAAATTATTGAGGGGTTCACCCATCCCCATAAAAACCAGGTTGGTGATTTCTGATTTCTGTACTTTATCAATCAAATGATTTGAAATCAGATAATCCCTGACGGCCACTACCTGATTGACGATTTCGGACGGACTGAGGTTTCTGGTAAAACCCAGATATGCCGTACCGCAGAAAGAACATCCCATAGAACAGCCAACCTGAGAGGAAATACAGAGCGTTAGACGATCTTCCTCTGGAATGAGTACCGATTCGATAATATTTGAATCTGCCAGTACAAAGCCAAACTTAATACTGCCATCCTGGGACTGTTCAATGATTGGCTCAGAGAAAAAGGAAATAGTAGCATGTTTATGAAGTAATTCTCTAAAGGACTTTGCCAGGTCAGTCATCTGGTCAAAGCTCACAATTCCAGGTTTATACAACCAACTCATAATCTGCTTGCCTCTGAATGCAGATTGACCGAGTGATTCGGCAAACTGAACCAACCCTTCAGTGTCAAAATCTTTACAATCTATGGGCGAATCAGTCATAATGCTCTCAATAAATCAGATTTCAGCCCCACCAATCCTTGCTCTGCTTGCGAAATAAGATCAATAAATTCCATCTTGTCTTTTGGTAAACGTCCAGTAATCGGCAAGTAATTCGAGGCATGGTTTGCCATGAACTGCGTTTTTTTACAGGAAAGATTCCGTATAAGTGTTTTTAGTTCTGCCAATATTTCACGGGCAGAGAGCAGCTGAAAGGAGCCATTTGCGACCTCCTTTCCCAGGCTTGTATTTGCGAGAGGCATATAGGTGAGTGCACCAATTTGATGGGGGGATATTTCATTGAGTAAGGCTGCACTTTTTTCGGCATGAATTTGTGACCGTTTTTTCCCGGTGATACCTAAAATTATAGTAGTTGATAGAAAGAATCCATGTTCAATTATCCGTTCGCACGCTTCTTTGATACTTTGACTGGTTTCCTCTTTCTTTATTGCTTTGAGAGTTGCATCATCGCCACTTTCAACACCAAGATAGATTCTGTCGACCCCTGATGATTTTAAATGACGCAGTTCCGTATCTGATTTTGCTCTAATTGATCTTGCATTGGCGTACATACTCACACGATTTACCCAGGGTAGATGACGGTGAATGTCCTCCATTATCCTGGCCAGCAGGGTATATGGTAAAATCATGGCGTCCCCATCTGCCAGGAACAGTCGATTCTGCCTCTGGCAATAATCTGCCGCAAAGTGGATGTCCTGTAAGATCGTATCGTAATCTTTAACGGCAAACCGTAGGTCCTTGTAAGCACCACAGAATGTGCACTTGTTATGAGAACAACCAACCGTCACCTGCAATATAATCGAATTTGCTTCGCTTGGTGGCCTGATGACGGTTCCTACATATTGCATAATGGACTATGCGGGGTTGTTTGACTCAAACTTCGCCATGAAATCTACGAGTTCAACCACTCCTTGTTGTGGAAATGCGTTATATATAGATGCTCTGCATCCCCCAATTGATCGGTGACCTTTTAGTCCGTTCAATCCAACTTCTGCAGCTTCTGCAATAAATTTGCTCTCCAGCTCGGCAGTAGGCAAGTTAAAAGTAACATTCATATCAGAACGTGAATCAGCAATGGCATGTCCCCGGTAATAAGAAGTGCGATCAATCATTTCATATAAAAGAGCCGCCTTTTGACGATTTAATTTTTCAATCGCGTCTACACCTCCAGTTCGTTCGAGCCACTTGAGCACCTCGCCAACCAGATAAATGGCAAAGCAGGGTGGGGTGTTGAACATTGAACCCTTGTCAACGTGCGTGTTGTAGTTGATCATAGAGGGAAGTCCTTCAGGTATTTCAGAAAGTAGCGAATCTTTTATAATAACGATCGTCACACCTGCCGGTCCCAGATTTTTTTGAGCTCCTGCAAAGATAAGTCCAAAGTCTGAGACGTTAAATTTTCTTGAAAGAATATCAGAGGACATATCACAAAACAGCGGTTTTTCAGTGACAGGCATTGTTTTGAATTGAGTACCGAAAATCGTATTATTTGAGACGAAGTAAAGGTAATCAGCATGCGTGGGAACCTCATACTCACCTTGTTTAGGTACCCGGTTAAACGTATCGGATTCACTTGAAAATACCACTTCAATATTGCCAATTTGGTCTGCTTCTTTTATGGCTTTCTTAGACCAGGTACCCGTATTCAGATACGCTCCACACTTGCCGTCACCCAAGAAATTCATGGGAACCATATAGAATTGGGTTGAAGCACCACCCTGCAGAAAGAGTACTTTGTAATTTTCTGGTATTTCGAGATGTTTTCTTAATAATGCCTCAGTGTTATCGGCAATTGCAATAAATTCTTTGGACCGATGGCTCAACTCTACCAGACCAATACCGGTATCATCATAATTAACTATATCTTTTGAGGCCTGCTGGAGTACTTCGAGGGGGAGGGTGGCAGGACCAGGGCTGAAATTGTAAACTCGTTCCTTCATGATTTCATATGCTCCTATAGGAATGTTTGGGAATTGATCACTTCAGTTGTTATTTTGTCGAAGGGCTTCATATAAAACAATTCCGGCAGTCATTGCAAGGTTCAGACTTCGTATCTTAGTATTACCCATTGGAATCGTGTAACAAAACTCCTCATACAAGGTGCGTATTTCTATTGATAACCCTTTAGTTTCTCTACCAAATATTAAAAAATCACCGGGTTGGTACAAGGCTTTTGTATATGATCGGTCAGTTTTCGTGGTAAACAGCTTGAATTTTTCCTCATTGCAGTTTGCGGCAAAGTGATGAAAGTTATCCCAATATTTAATATCTACCTGTTCCCAATAATCGAGACCGGCTCGTTTTAAATGCTTATCATCGACAGAGAAACCCAGGGGGTGAACCAAATGCAGGGTGGTGTTTGTTGCTCCACAGAGCCGGGCTATTGATCCGGTATTTGGTGGTATTTCAGGTTCAACCAGTACAATATTGAAATGTGATTCCATTCTCGATAATGTAATGTATGTGTCGATGATTGATTCGTAGCCCCTTGTACACGCTGTATAACGTCTACGTACTGAGGCTTCAAGGCTTTATCACAAAGGGTAAAGTTTCGTATACACAACGTTTGTATTTAACCAATACGTATGAATAAAACTAGGGCTCACCTATTCATTTCATTTTTAATTATTCCTTTGGCTGCGTGTCTAGTTGGGGTACGTTGTCCTTATTTTTGGTCTTTTGAAAGTTTTGAGCATCGTTATCTTTGTTGGTCGAAAGAAGCACTTTTTCTGTGCAATCAATCTACACCGGCAAAAGCAAAACATCACATGCCAGTTGCCATACAGGTCTTGCTGTATAAGAAAATCCCGATTAATCAGGCAAATGTGAGTGAGATGCAGCTAGTTGACGGGGTCGGTCCGGTTCTTGGTGCGCGCTTAGAGAAACATCGACGCATAAATGGTCAATATAAAACATTTAATGACCTATTGAAGATCAAGGGTGTCGGCCCCAAAAAAGCAGAGAAGCTTTCAACACAGATTGTTTTTCATGAATGAGCAGAAAGTCGTAATATCCAAGCCAGTGCTTTCACTGGTTGGGCAGACCGCCGTTGGGAAAACTTCCTTATCTATTGAAATTGCAAAATTATTTGATTGCGAAATTGTATCGACTGATTCCATGCAGATCTACCGGTATATGGATATTGGAACGGCAAAAGTCTCAAAAGATGAGCAGGCGAGAATACCACATCATCTTGTAGATATCATTGACCCTGACGAAACGTATAATGCATCGCGTTTTGTCGATGATGCACTCGCTGCTATCGCTGCAATACATCAACGTGACAAAATCCCATTGCTCACAGGCGGTACCGGATTATACCTGAAAGCACTAACCCAGGGACTATTTGAAAATGCACCGGGAAATCAGAATATTAAAAATGAATTGCACGTTCGACTCAAACGCGATGGACTGGAATCATTGTATAATGAACTTGTTATATCTGATCCTGATTACAGTCGTAAGATACATCAAAACGATACCGCTCGAATCATTCGAGGACTTGAGATTATTCAAACAACGGGTAAAACGGTAACGACCCACCTCAAAGAACAGGCTGCTCAGGAAAACAATCGTATTTTCCTGAAATTCCTCTGTCTCGGCATTGGAATGGACAGGCAAAAGCTTTATCAGAGAATTGATCTGAGAACTGAACTTATGCTCGAACAGGGATTTGAAGAGGAGGTGCAATGGCTCTTGGACAATGACTATCCATGCGAATTAAAATCTATGAAATCTATTGGTTATAAACAAATGTGTCAATATCTCGGTGGTCAAATAAGTTATCCGAAACTGAAAGAAACTATTGCCCGTGACACCAGGCATTATGCGAAAAGACAAATGACCTGGTTTAGAAAAGAAAAGTCGATCGAGTGGGTAAGCCATTCCGAACCTGAAACATTTTTTCATAGAATTTCAAGCTGGCTCGAGGCTGAGTGAATTACAAAATGGCCTCAGAAAAACTTCTTCATCCGGCGATACAGGAACATCTGGCAAGAGTTGGGATAATTGATGATCACGCGGTTACTCAATTTATATCTCCTTCAATGCAGGAGCTCCCTTCACCCTGGAGTCTAAAAGATATTGATAAGGCGGTTAATCTTATTATCTCGAAAATGGAGCTGAACCAGCCAATCTTGGTATGGGGGGATTATGATGTCGATGGTATATCAGCAACAGCTCTGATTGTTCTATATTTTCGGACAATTGGCTACGCCAACATTTTTTATCATATTCCCAACAGACTCACTGAGGGATATGGAATTAATCCAGAATATATTGAAATTCTGTACCAGAAATTAGGCCCGGACGTCCTATTGGTTTCAGTGGACTGTGGTATTTCTAACTACGATGAAATAATACACGCGAAACAATTGGGTTGGCAGGTTGTTGTAACAGATCATCACCTGATGCCGGATTATGAGGTTCCGGCTGATGCGGTTGTCAATCCGCAGCAAAAAGATTGTCAATTTCCGTATAAAACTGTTTCGGGTGCGACAGTTGCTTTCTATCTCGTTGCCGCTATTAGATCAAAAATAAAGGAAACCAATTCACTCAGTAATACATATATTAGCGAGGTAAACCTAAAGCAATTTCTATCTTTTGTTTCTCTGGGTACCGTAGCAGATGTAATGCCACTGAATCGGGTAAACAGGATATTGGTAAAGGCCGGTTTTGAAGCAATCGCAGACAACAAGATTCACGGGATTAACCGTTTATTAACTGAACTGGATATTGACCATTCAAATATTCAATCTGAAAAAATAGCTTTCTCGGTGGCTCCCACAATCAATGCAGCAGGAAGATTAGGGAAACCAGAGGTCGCCTTAAATGCCCTGATCCAAGAAAAGGATGCCGATGACCCCTCGGTTTACAAAAAGTTAGTTAGTTTGAACAAAAAAAGAAAACAAGTAAGCAACAATGATTACGATCGTGCCCGTCAACAGGCTGAATCTCTTCCTGATGGACAGCGGGCTATTGTTATTAAGGGAGATTTTCATGATGGTATTCTTGGAATTACCGCTTCAAGACTTGCGGAAGAATATCTTGTTCCAGCAATCGTATTCACCATAGATAAAAAAAATCCACATTTGCTGAAAGGTTCAGGGCGCGCACCTGAGCATTTTGACTTATACTGCACTTTGAAACGATGCGCTCATTATCTTACAAGGTTTGGTGGACATCGAGCTGCAGCCGGCATGTCTCTGGAAAATATTAATTTTGAGGTCTTCCGGACTTTCTTCTCTGAACAGTCAATAATTGAATTCGAAAAAGAGCCAGTCACTACGGGTAATGCTATCGAACCGATTTATTTACCTCTTGAGGAGGCGCATAATCCATTAC
>QZLB01000023.1 GCA_004796425.1 Desulfobulbaceae bacterium
GTACAAGAATGATGCAAAAGCGGCTGAAAAAAAAGGACAAGTAGCTATATGGCGCAAGGAAGTTTTTTCTTTGGACCTCTTTTTTGTCTATCTTGGATCCAATAGCCACGACCCAAAAATCGATGCAATGATTAGAGCAAACGATGCAATATGGTGTGATTAATCTATGAGGCAATGTCTATCTGAAACTATTAACTCAACTATGAACAATTGAGAGAGTTTTTCAAAAAAACACTTAGATTTCCCTCCTGAAATCCATTCTCTTTTCAGAATCTGTATAGCTATACTTTTGTCAACGAAAATAGGAATTTGAGAGTCACCAATGGTATTCAGAGTCGCTCAGCCAAATTTGAAAACGGTCCGGTTTAACAATTGACAGAGAGCTTGGCGGTTGATGATGGAATCTTTCATCATGAGACGGACAAAATTCCTACGCAGGACTGGAAGAACTAACCCTCGACGAAAAAAACTCTGTTTGATAGTTGCTTATCTAACCTTGATTATATATCCTATTATTTAAAATCTTTATTGGAAAGACCTCATAAATCAAACCGGTCAAATAAATGTTAAAAAAAATATTTGGCAATCAAATTAGGCGTTTACATATAATAATTTCATTTGGCATTATTTGCTGGAGTGCCATTCTTGCGGGACTCTATTTTTGGGCGATTAATGCTGAACTGTCTCATCATAATAAGCTTATTGAATTAAAAGCAGCAGCTCTTGGGCGACAAACTCAAAGCTTAAGGCGGTGGGTTGGTGGTCATGGGGGGGGTATATGTCGAAACAGGAGGGGATGTCGCTCCCTTAGATAGTTTGTCAGCATTGACAGAAAGGGATATCCAAACAGAAAGTGGCAGAAAAATCACTCTTTTAAATTCCCCTTCACTTCTCCGTAGAATAGTCAAAGAATTCGAAGGAAGCTCAAGTGACCGGATCCGTCTGATTGCGTATAATCCAATAAACCCATCCGGTAAACCTGATCCCTGGGAAATGAGCAATCTGGAACTGCTTCAGAAAGGTCAAAAAGAAATTAGGGAGATGGTTGAAAAGGATGGAAAAATGGTGTTTCGGCTTTTATACCCAATTAAACTACAACCAAAATGCATTAAATGTCATGGTGATTGGAAAAAAACCAATAGAAAAGTTGTTGGGGGATTGAGTGTTGTTGTTGACAAGACCCCATATGATAGATCATATGGGGAACTTGTTAAGAAATTAAGTATGGGATATTTGGGACTTTGGTTTTTTGGAGTTATAGGGCTGTTGCTTTTTGATGTCTCTGGTGCAAAGCTTCTGAAGAAGATTGAGTATACCTCAATACATGATAAACTGACTGGACTCAGAAATCGTGGTGCCATCGAGCGTAGGTTGCATGACGAATTGAAATTGGCAGAACGATATAATAAACCTTTTTCGATTTTATTGTTGGACATTGATCATTTTAAACAGGTAAACGATCAATATGGTCATCATATTGGTGATGAAACACTTCGTATCGTAGGTAATCTATTAAGGCAACACATTCGTGAAACAGATATTTCAGGAAGGTATGGTGGAGAGGAGTTTTTAATTCTTGCCCCGAATACTGATTTGGAGTCATCGATTATCCTTGCGCAACGTATCTTGCAGGGATTCCATAACTCAAAGGTGCCTTTAGATGACAAAACTGCCACTATTTCTGTTACAGCCAGTATTGGTATTTCATCATTGTCTGAAAAAGTTAATAGTGCAGATGAACTCTTGAAAACAGCTGATAAGGCTCTCTACAAAGCGAAAAATCAGGGGAGAGATTGCTACAGAATGTAAATATGGTGGTGCCAACAATTCTAAAGGCACAAAGAAAATTAGCAATACCAAAGTCACCAATACCTATGAGAAAGTAAGTCAGCAAAAACTATCTGTCCGATACAAAAAAGACATTTTTTTTGCTTAAGTATTATTGCCTCAAGTAAAAATCTCGTATGTGATAATTCAGCACCTGGATATTTCTACAATTTCCATTTGACTCTTCATCTCTTCCCATGTGATTATGAAACCTAA
>QZLB01000266.1 GCA_004796425.1 Desulfobulbaceae bacterium
CCGGGCCTCCTGTTTTTGCCCTTTTTGCATAAATTCATAAAACTGCTTATTATACTCAAGATCCCCGCGGGCATCTTCCAGCGTCATCGGAACTTTGGACAGGACATCCAGAAAAACGGTTACCAGGGCTTCCATGATTGCGCTCGTCAACCGGTTGTGACAGGCATTGGCGATCAGAATGTGGAAATCAATTCCCTTTGCCTGGTCAGGTACACCGCTGTTAATGGCCGCTTCTACTTCCTGAATATTGGCTTCCATGGCCGCAAGGTCTTCCGGACTTCTGCGTTCGACTGCGATCGCAACCAGTTCCGGCTCTATCATCCGTCTGAAATCAACCAGTTCCTCCGGGGACAACCCGCTGAACTGGTAAAAATTGTTCATCACCAGTCCTATTTTATCCGGTGATGGCTTTGCCACAAAACTGCCGCCGTAAATGCCCCTGCGTTTTTCTATTATCCCTTCGGTTTCCAATTCGTTTAATGCTTCCCGGATAGTGACCTTGCTGACCTGCATTTGTTCAACCAGAAGCATCTCTGGAGGAAGTTTATCTCCGGGTTTGTACTCGCCGTCAAGGATGGCCTGTTTTATCAGCGCCTTGACTTGATTTGACAGTTTTTCTTTGCGCACGGAAGCGTCTTGAAATGATCTGCTCATATTTTGCGTTACCAGTAAGATATCATTTTATAATGTTATGTTTTATAACATTAGCCTTTTATAGAATCAAATACTTTTTTATTTGCATCCACATTTTTATTGCGATAGTGAGCTCAGGGTGTTGAAATCAACCCGTTTGATGGGACTATTGACGAGTATCAATCCAGCATTTTTCTTTTTTATTTCAGTTGTTTACGATTTGTATTTATTCTTGACAAAGCACCCCAAAATACTTTACATTACAATCTGTTAACGCCAAACACACCGTGAGGTGTGGACGGAAAACCACGGGTCTAATGATCCTGGCCTCTTACTGGTTTAGCTGAGTTAGTTGGAGACAGCCGGGCTGCCGAAGGTGACATCGTCAAAGTCACTTGAGGGGTAGTTCGGCTTTTTTATTTGTAATGGAGGATCTCATGAAACGACTGGCTGACATAAGGAAGATTGTATTTACGTCAATCGTTTTTATTATGCTCGCCATACTTCCGGCCGTTGGATTGAGCGACGTTCCCCGGCAAATCAACTATCAAGGATACCTGGCCGGTTCAGACGGGAATCCAGTCCCAGACGGAAATTACCAGATGTCATTTGCATTCTATAATACGAGTACAGGAGGCAGTTCATGGTGGAGCGAGTCACAGACAGTGGTTATGACAAGCGGGTATTATCATGTGATTCTCGGAAAACCTGGAAATTATCTCGACCCTGATGATTTTGACGGAGGGTGTTATCTTGGCGTGAGAGTCGGTTCGGATGCCGAGATGAGGCCCCGGCTGCCCATTACGGCTACGGCTTTTTCTTTTAGATCGGCAACGGCAGATGATGCAGACCGGCTGGGCGGTCAACACGCCGGTGCTTTCATGAGCGCGGGCACCGATAACTGGGTGGATGCTTCAGGAGATACCATGACCGGGACATTGACCCTGCCCTCCAATGGTCTCAGGGTCGGGTCAAACCAGTTGGTGATGACAGGAGGCAGGATCGGCCTGGGTACATCCTCTCCAAATGAGCAACTGGAGATCACGGGCAGCCTGAGATTGCCCGCGACAACCTCGACGAATGGAATCATCCGGTCCGGGTCAGGTCGTCTCATCCACCGCTATGGTGGTACAAGGAATTTTTTTGCCGGTTTAAACGCAGGCAACCTCACCATGACCGGAAATAACAACACCGGTACCGGGTACCAAGCGCTCAACTCAAACACCTCGGGGTATCGAAATACCGCCAACGGAAACGAAGCGCTCTATTCCAACACCATAGGCGCTAGCAATACCGCCATGGGCAATGGTGCGCTCTATTCAAACACGACAGGCAATGGGAATACCGCTGTCGGGCGTTCCGCCCTGTATGCTCAGAGTTACAGCAACGAGGATGCAGCCTATGATTCCTATAATACTGCCGTAGGGTTTAATGCCCTGCTGAACAACGATCCTACGGAAAGTTGGAATGGTGCCAGAAACACGGCAATAGGGGGGTATGCCCTTGAAGGCAACTCCACGGGTTCAAACAATACCGCAATCGGCATGAGTGCGCTTTTTTCCAGCACCACAAGTTCCAACAATACTGC
>QZLB01000090.1 GCA_004796425.1 Desulfobulbaceae bacterium
CACCGGCACTGCGGACAAGCTGTCCACCTTTGCCGATTTTCATCTCGATATTGTGAATGATGGTACCCAGCGGGATATTGACCATCGGCAGACAGTTGCCAGGTTGGATATCCACATTATCACCTGCGACAACTTTGTCGCCAACTGCAATACCATCCGGGGCGAGAATGTATTTCTTCTCTCCATCGAGGTAACTCAGCAGTGCGATGTTCGCGGATCGATTTGGATCATATTCAATCGAAACAACTTTAGCCGCAATGTCGACCTTGTTTCGTTTGAAGTCCACGATCCGATATTTTCGTTTATGGCCTCCACCAATGTGTCGTGCGGTAATGCGACCGTAATTGTTACGGCCTCCGCTCTTGGAAAGACTTGCCAGCAGGCTCTTCTCGGGGCCTGCAGTCGACAAATCTGGATTTTTGGTAGACACGTGGTGGCGTTTACCGGCCGAAGTAGGTTTATAAGTCTTAATAGCCATGATTTCCCAATCGCTCCATCATCTTTGGGTGGACAATTTCTTATCTCAGTCTATTTGACACTGACAGTGATATCAGCGCTCTAGAGCTCATCAACAAAGTTAATTTCGCCCTCTGCCAGTGTTACATACGCTTTCTTCCAATCATTCGTGCGTCCGATGTAACGACCAACTCTCTTTTTCTTTCCGCGCATGGAAACTGTCTGAACATTCTGCACTTTCACGTCAAACATTTTCTCAACAGCCTGCTTGATCTCAATCTTATTTGCTGCAGGGTGCACCTTGAAAACAACCTTGTTATCAACTTCCTGCAACAGGGCTGCCTTTTCAGTGAGGCACGGTCCTTTCAGTATGCTCTGTGAATTTTTCATGCCGAAAACCTCTCTTCAAGACTTTGTACCGCAGGCTGGAGAAGTACTAATTTCTTATGCAGCAGGATGTCATAAACATTCAGTCCGTCAGTTTTGAGGACCTTGAAACCGTTTACATTCCTGGATGATCTGCTCAGGTTATAGTTCTCTTCATCAACTACGATAAGGGCACTGTCAAGCTCAAGGGTTTTCATCACGGAGACGAAATCCTTGGTCTTAATCTGGTCCATGGTGAAATCATCAATCACCACCAGGTTCTCTTCCTGCAGCCGGGCAGACATTGCCATGGCCACCGCCTGCTGCTTAACCTTACGGTTCAGTTTAATGCTGAAGTCACGCGGCTTGGGGCCGAAGACAACTCCACCACCACGCCAAATTGGTGATCTTCTTGATCCGGCACGGGCCCGGCCTGTTCCTTTCTGACGGAATGGCTTGGCACTGCTGCCCCGCACCTCGCTGCGAGTCTTCGTGCTGGCAGTACCGGCTCGCTTGGCCGCACGCTGCATGCGTACAACGTCATGAAGCAGGTACTCTTTGACTTCCAGATTGAAAACCTGGTCACTCAGCTCGATCTCGCCAACTTTTTCGTTCTTTATGTTTTTTACTTCTACCGTTGACATCATATTCTCCTTGGAGCGGTCCTCAGTAATTGCTTATTTAGAGTAAATTTTCAAAAGACCGTTCTTGGCCCCGGGAATAGGACCTTTTAAGAGGACGATATTTTCTTCTGACCTGACATCGACAACAATCGTATTCTTCTTCAGAATCGTATCGTTACCCATTCGTCCGGGCATCTTCTTTCCCTTGATAACTTTACCTGGCCAGGCACTGCAACCAATCGAACCAGGCGCACGATGAAAGCCGGATCCATGGGCGGCACCGCCTCCTTTGAATCCATGACGCTTCATAACACCCTGAAATCCTTTACCCTTACTGGTGCCCTGAACATCAACCAGATCACCAACTTTCAGTACGGTATCGACTGGAATCTCCTGTCCTGTTTCGAATTCCTCTACATTATCGGTTCTGAACTCACGAATATTGTAGAAGCCTTCACCACCCGCTTTCTTGCAATGACCTGCCTGCGGTTTATTGACCCGGGAGGCTTTCTTCTTCCCGAATCCGACCTGGATGGCGTTGTAACCGTCTTTTGCCTCGGTCTTCACCTGCAGCACAGTACACGGCCCTGTTTCAACAACAGTGACTGGTATGGCGACGCCCATCTCATTGTATACGCGGGTCATTCCCAACTTCTTACCCAATATACCCATTGTCTTTGGCATAATTGTACCCGATGCTTCCTAGTTACTGTTTAATACCGCCCGTTACGGCAGTTTAATCTCCACGTCAACTCCTGCCGAGAGCTCAAGTTTCATCAGCAGATCGATGGTCTGCTGGGTCGGCTCGAGAATATCAAGGAGTCTACGATGGGTTCTCATCTCAAACTGCTCACGAGATTTTTTGTCAACGTGCGGTGACCGCAATACACAAAATTTGTTTACCGTGGTCGGCAGCGGGATCGGTCCTGCTACTGCTGAGCCGGTCCTGCGGGCGGTATCGACAATCTCATGCGTAGACTGATCAAGGAGTTTATGATCATACGCTTTCAAGCGAATACGAATTTTCTCTGTCGGTATCATTTATTTACACCTTTGATTACTCAACGATTTCGCTGATTACACCGGCACCTACGGTACGGCCACCTTCACGAATCGCGAAGCGAAGTCCGACATCCATAGCGATCGGAGTGATCAGTTCTGCATCTATCGATATATTGTCGCCAGGCATTACCATCTCAACACCCTCAGCAAGACTTACCACACCTG
>QZLB01000158.1 GCA_004796425.1 Desulfobulbaceae bacterium
ACAATCAGGGGTTGTACATAACTCCTGAAGGGGATGGCTAAAAGGAAATAGATGATACCCAGTGCTGCCAATAGACCATAGGCAAGGGCACTCATACTGTCTTGCATGTCAGCCTGACGACCTTGATAGCTATAGCTCAAGCCCGGGTATGCTTTCGCGAGTTCAGGCAGTATCTGCTTATTCAGGGCCGTTTTAACGATGCCGGTTTCGCCGATCGGCTCCACATCGACGCTCACGGTGACCGTTCGACGACCGTCACGGCGTTTGATAACTGAATATGCCCTGCCCCGTTCAAATTCAGCGACATGGCTGAGCGGTACATACGCTCCGTTCGGGGTCTGGATCAACATGGTCTCGACATCATATTCGCTATTACGCTGCTCCTCAGGGAGCCTGACTCTGACCGTTACCTCGTTTCGACCGCGCTGCTGCTTGAGTGCGGAGACACCCTGGTAGCTACTGCGGACCTGGTTGGCGATATCTGCAGCGGTCAGTCCAAGGCTTTCGCCTTCAGGGGTGATGGAGAAATCAAGCTGTTCTTTACCCGGGTTAAAACCGTCGTCCACATCTTTTACCTGGCTGAATTCGCTAAGTTTTAAAGCAAGTGCTGCACTTGCCTGGTCTAGGGTCTCGATATCACGATGGGCAAGTTCAACGGAAAGCGATTTTCCCCTGCCGGGGCCACCACGATCAAATTCGAACCGAAGCGATTGCAGGCCGGGGATGTTGCCGGTCTGGCGCCGCCAGAGTCGCGTCATTTCGGTGGTGGAGATGGGGCGCTCATCGGGGTCGACCAGAAAGGCGCGAATCTCGACCTGATTGTTGTCTATATGGGTGAATACATCGGTAACCAGGGTGTTCTCTGCCGTTTGCTCGATGACCCGGTCGAGGGAACTGGCCAGCTTATCACGGACGTCCTCAACCTTGGCCATGGGAGAGCCGTAGGGCAGGGTTGCAGTTACTACTGAATAGTCAGACTCCACCCGGGGCATCAGGATAACACCAATACGGCCGCTGAACACATATCCCGCAGTGATGAGCAGCACACCAATACCGATGGCAATGGTCAGGTATCGAAAGTGCATGAACCAATGAAGTATGGGACTGTAGATCGAGTTGATAAAGCTGTTCAAACCGTTGCTCACCCGCTGCTGCTGATTTCTGAGGAAAGAGAGCAGCCGGTTTTTTTGTCTATTCGTAGAATGGGCAAGGTGGGCGGGTAGAATAAAAAGTGATTCGATCCATGAAACCACAAACACGGTGATCACCACAAGGGGAATCACTTTCCAGATCTTGCCCATGACACCCGGTACGAAGAGAATTGGCAAGAATGCCGCGATATTGGTGAGAATACTGAAGGTAATGGGTACCGCTACATCACGCGCTCCCTTGATCGCGGCTTCAACTCGGCCCATGTTTTTCTGGCGATATTCATAAATATTTTCGCCGGTAATGATCGCATCATCGACGACCATGCCCAGCGCGACAATAAAGGCGAACATCGAGACCATGTTAATGGACACATCAAAGCCCGGCAGGAGCAACAGACTGCCCATAAAGGATATGGGTATGCCCATGGTAACCCAGAAGGCAAGCTTGAACTCCAGGAACAAGCCAAGCAGCAGCAACACCAGGGCCAGACCAATGGCGGCGTTTTTCAATAAGAGCTCCAGCCGCTGCTGGTAAACTTCAGACATATCCCGGGAGATTGACCACTCGATACCGGGTGGCAGATCCTGCTCTATTTCCACCATAGCGCTGCGAACGGCTGATGAAACGCTTATCGGGGTTTCATCAGCCACCCGATAGACGTCCAGGGCAATAACCGGTTTACCATTGAAGCGCACCTGCTGATCACTCTCCTCGAACCCTTCGGTAACCTGGGCAATATCTTCAAGATAGACGATGGTACCGTCATCTGTTGTGATAATTGGTATTCTACTGAACTCAGCTGCCCAGTCACGCCGGTCCTTGACCCTGAGCAAAATCTCTCCGCTGTCGGTTTTCACTTCTCCGCCGGGGATTTCAACGGATGCATTGTTAATCCGGTTGGCAACGCTGTTGAGATTCAGACCGTGGGTTCGGAGCTGCTCCTGGCTAATTTCTACCTGGATCTCGAAATCCTGGGAACCAACAATACTGACCTGGGAGATTCCCTCCTGGCCCAGCAAGCGGTCTCGTACCTGTTCTCCCAGTTCGCGTAGTACCAGGTCGGATTCATCTCCATAAAAGCTGAGCTGCAGCACTTCCCGTTTTCGGCTGGAGAGTGAAACGACCGGCTCCTCCGCGTCATCAGGGAAGGTGGTGATGCGGTCAATCTCCTGTTTGATCTCCTGGAGTACCTTCTGTCGATCGGTATCGTCCATCAGCTCTGCATTTACCCGACCGCTGCCCTCTGAGGCGGTGGAGGAGATTTCCTCAATACCCTCAATGGATTGGACCGCTTCTTCGACAACAAGAATGATCCCCTGTTCGACTTCTTCGGGGCTTGAACCGGAGTAGGCAACGGTGATCGAAATGATGTCCATCTCAAATTCCGGAAACACCTCTTTCTTGATGTTTAATGCGTAATAGAGGCCTCCGAGCAGGAAAAGGACCATCAGCAGGTTCGGGGTGACCCGGTTCAGCGTCATCCAGCCGATCGCTCCTTTGCCAAACATTTGTTGACTATTCATGTTCGCCTCCCCGTTCTGGACTGGAGGCCGCTGCCAGTGATTTCGGCCGATCGGATCGATTACCTCGGGAGTCCCCTGGTGGTTTGGTTACTGGTCCAATAAGAACCAGTCCTTCAACCGGGGTTGCGATATCAGAGGTAATCACCCGATCCTCTTTGGAAATCCCTGAGGTTACCAGCACATTATCCCTGTTTTTAAAGCCGATCGAAATTTCACGGAAAGCCAGGGTGCTGTCGTCACCGAAGAGCCAGACCTTGTTGCCATCGCGCAGATATTCCCGTGGGAGCTGCACGGAGTTCGGGATGGTTTTTCCAGTAATCTCAAGCCGGACATAGGAGTCGAGCAAAAGGGGTGGTTTACCAACATTTGTTTCCATTTGAGATAACGGATCACTCACCGCGACCAGTAACCGAGCCATGCGGCCCTGGCTTTCCAAACCGGGTAGCAACTTGATAACACTGCCATCCCGAAAGGTTGTCTCACCCCAGGCAGACGGGTTATAAATTCGAACCGTGCTGGTGCGTTTATCTTCTGCGGTTGGAATAGTGATCCATTGCAGCTGTTTTTCAGCCACCGAAGCCTCTATCCAGTATGTCTGGTCACCGATAATGGTCGCCAGAGCGGAGGAAGTGGAAACCCAGGACCCGATGTTCACATTGAGCTCGCCGATTATTCCATCATAGGGTGCCCGGATAGTGGTTCGTGCCAGGTTTAGCTCTGCCTGATCAAGTTTCGCTTGGGAAGTGGAGAGCGCAGTTTGCAAACTGGAGAGTTGTGGCTTGCGCAGCATCAGCTGTTTTTCAGCTTCACTCACCGATTCACCCAGGAGTTCATACTCCCGCTGGACAACCAGCTGTTTACCCTGTTCAATGGCCAGGTCGTTTTCAGCCTGGGTAACCGCGTCTTTCTGCTGATCACGCAGTAAACGATAATCGGTGGGATCCAGCTGAAGCAGAATCTCACCTTTGGTAAAGCGGCCACCCGGTACCAGTTTTTCGCTGATCTCGATTACCTGGCCACTTACCTGCGGTCTCACTTCAACCGAGCGGGAAGGGGTGACTACACCCATGGCTTGAATTTGCGCGGGATAGTTGCCGAACGCGACGGTGGTTGTTTCGACCATGATACTGCTTGAACGGCTTGGCATTGGCCGGGCCTGGGGGCCTGATTTGAGCAGCAGCAGAGTGATAATGAACCCGGCTGCAAGCGCCGCAAGAGGCAGAACATAGCGAATAAAGATGTTCAGCGCCCGCATCATCCCACTCCTTGGTGATGTTTGCTTCTCAACAGAAAGGGGGAACGGTGTTTCTGGTGGTACGTGATCCATGGTTTTTTCTCCTGCGAATGAACCCGGTGGTAAATGCTGCAATAGGCAGAATATAGCGAGAGAGAACAAGTAGTACCCGTCTGGTGCCCTGGTCGGCCAACTGAGACCGCTCCTTGAGAGAATGCGAGTATTGTTCTTCTGGCGATGATATTGTCATTACAGTTTATTCAACGGGGTTGTCTCATATGATACAGATATGTTCAGGTTTGTTGTTTCGTTTGGCTATAATTCCAGCCGCTGCCAAGGGCGCGGCATAATTCAATCCGATTGTGCAGTAGGTCTTTTCGAGCCTCTAGCAGGCTTTGCTGCAGAGATTGCAGTGAGGTAAGCGCCGTTAATACCCGCTCATAACTTTCCACCCCTTTCAGGTAACGCTCTTTGATCTGCTCCAGCGATTGTTTCGAAAGTTCAAGTTGGAGCTCAAGACTGTCCAAGTATTGCTGTTGCTGCTGCTCAATGAGCAGAGCGTCTTCCACCTCTTTTACGGCTGTGATCACCGTTTGTGCATAATTGTGCAGCTTTTCCTCGGCCACCGCCCGGGTCCGCTCAACTTCAGCTTTGCGCTGTCCACCATCTAGCAGCGGTGCGGTGATACTGGTTACCAGCGACGCGAGGTAATCACTGAACAGCACACTGGTACGACTCTCTTCGGTTTGCAGGGAGGCGCTCAGCCGAATTGATGGATATTGATCGGCCACGGCTGCCGCCACCCGCTCATCTGCAGCCTGAAGAGAGAGAAAAGCGCTGCGGATATCCGGGCGTGATTTGATGAGCTCTGCCGGGAGTCCGGTGTCGGGTAGCGGGGGCAGTTCGATGAGGTGGTCGGGAGGGTCAATCTCAAGTACTCCCACCATTTCCCCCGCTAATAAGGCCAGGGTATGCTCGGTCTGCCCCTGTTGGGAGCGCAGTCTTGCCTGTTCACCACGCTGTTGTTCAATCAGCTGCCTCTGCTGCAGAATGTCGGCTATGGGTGCCTGTCCGGTTCTGAATTGGGTGGTAATCAGTTCCAGGGCTTTGGTATTGGTCGTAATCTGTTCTTCGAGCAAGCTCAGCGAACTGTTAATTTCGATCAGGCTGTACCAGGCGGTGGCAATCTCTGCGGAGAGGGATATTGCCGCGGTTTCCAGATCTGCTGTGGTTGCTTCCATATCAAGTCGGGAGGCGGCTGAGGTGGAGTCTACTTTGCCCCACAAATCAAGTTCATAGGAAAGCGTTAAACCAAGTGTCAGTTGGTCATTGGTCGTGGTTTTCCCATCATTCTGGGCAGCTGAATGGCTGTTTGATCCGTCCGCGCTCAAACTTGGCAAGAGAGAAGCGTTGGCTTTTTTGTAGGCGGCCGATGCCTGGGCAAGGCGGCTCCAACTGCTCTTCAAACTAAAGTTGTCGTTCAGGGATTGCTCGATGAGCTGGTTTAAAGCTTCGTCGTCAAATGCCAACCACCATTTTTCCTCAAGGTTTTCGGTTCCCGCTGTGGAAAAAGAAGGTGGCAGTGGGATTGTCTGTTCCGCCACAGGTGCCAGCTTACCAGTACACCCTGAAAGCAGGATGGTGAGTGCGAAGCTGCTTAATACAATCGTTTTATGGTAGAGGTTCATGTTCCGCTCAAAGGATTAGTTTGCTCACTCATTGGGGTTTGTTCAGTATGATTACAACCATCATGACTACACACTATCCTGCCAATAATGAGGAAATGAGGAAAGATTGTGCAAATCTGGATTTTTTATGGACAGGCGCATAATTTTGCGTACATATGAAGACATACCAACAACACAACTATTTTTTACCGATGATTCGATTGTCCATCCAAAATAAACTTTTAGTTGCGCTGCTCTTCGCCACCCTCGGGGTGATAGGCTATATGGGGCTGGTAATCCAGTGGGGATTTGACCGTGGATTCCTGGAGTATGTAAATCTTGAAGAGCAAAAAGAGATCAGCAGACTGGCGCAGCAGTTTGAAGTGTATTATGCCGAGCATCAGTCCTGGGATAAACTGTTGGAAAGACCGCTGCTGATTTTGAAAATGCATGCCCAGACGCTCCCACAAGGGAGGAAGAGGGATCGGTTGTTGAAGGTGTTTGAAGAAGAAAAAGTTCCTGGATGGATATTGGAACCAGATGACGACAATGCTCCAAAACCCCGCCATCCGGTCCAACGTGTCATCATGGTGGGTGAAGTGGGGCAGGTCATTTTCGGCAGAAAGCGCGGTGAAAGCTTACCAACGATGATTCCTATTCTTTACCAGGACAAGGAAGTGGGAGGACTGGGCATCTATCCCCCCAAGGAGATTTCCGAAGTTCACCAGCTGTTGTTCATCAAGAAGCAGAAACTGGTTATCCTGATGGTTGGCATCGCCGCGATTTTCATCACCATTGCGATTACCCTGCCGTTGGCCTATCACCTGACCAAACCGATCCGCAGGCTTTCTGAAACGACCCGTAAACTCATGCAGGGAGACTATTCTGTCCGGATTGCCAGCAATGCCCGTGATGAGTTAGGAACCTTGACTAATGATATCAACAAGCTGGCACAGACCCTTGAGGAAAATGAGATCCAGCGAAAGCTCTGGGTCAGCGACATTGCTCATGAGCTGAGGACCCCGCTCACCAGTCTGGTCGGTGACATAGAGGCGCTACAGGACGGTATCAGGCAGCCAAACGAGCAGACGTACCAGTCGTTGCATGAGGGGGTTACCAGACTACGCCGTCTGGTCGATGACCTGTATGATCTTTCCCGCGCTGATGCAGGTATTCTCTCATTGATTACCGAGCCGATCGATCTTTTTTCTTTGGTAGAAAAAGAAATCCAGAGTCTGTGTAATAAAGCGACCGATGCTCAACTGGTTTTTGAGCTGCAACCGGATCCGGGGTCGTCGACCATCCTTGGTGATCCGCAGCGATTGCAGCAACTGGTCGATAATTTACTGACCAATTCAATACGCTATACTGATCCTGGAGGCACCATATCGGTATTGGTGAGCAGTGATGGAGATCGGGTTATTCTGGATGTGATGGATAGTTTGCCTGGTGTGCCTGGTGAGTCATTGACCAAACTATTCAACCGGCTCTACCGGGTCGATCAAAGCCGCAACCGGGCCCTTGGCGGTTCCGGTCTGGGGCTGGCGATTTGTAAACAGATCGTCGATGCACACGGAGGCACCATTACCGCGCAGCACGGACCGGATGGCGGGCTTTGGATCCAGGTGATTTTTCCAGCGGTGCAGGAGCAATCATGAGTCGTTTAATCCTGATCGTTGAAGATGAAAAGAATGTTGCAGAATTACTGCGCGATTACCTCGCCAATGAGGGATTTGAGCCCCACATCATCGACCATGGCGGGCAGGTGGTTCCCTGGGTACGGTGTAATAACCCGACCCTGATCTTGCTCGATATCATGCTGCCGGAAAAAGATGGTATTACGTTGTGCCGTGAGATCAGGGGATTTTCATCAGTACCGATTATCATGGCAACAGCGCGGATCGATGAAATAGATCGTCTTCTGGGGCTCGAGCTCGGGGCCGATGACTATATCTGTAAACCGTTTTCACCACGTGAGGTGGTGGCTCGGGTAAAGGCGGTCCTGCGAAGGACAACCGGTGGCTCATCCAGCGGTAGTGATCTTATCACCATCGATCAGGAGGGCTACCGGGTACTAGCCAGAGGACAGGATTTGGGTTTGACGCAGGTTGAGTTTCAACTCTTTATCGCCTTATACACTCAGCCGGGCAGGATTTTTTCCCGGGACCAGCTGATAACCCGGATCTACCAGGACCACCGGATCGTCAACGATCGCACGGTGGATAGCCATATCAAAAAACTGCGTTTGAAACTCTCGAAAATCAAACCCCGGTTGGACATTATCCACTCGGTATACGGGATCGGCTATAAATACGAAGAATCTGACGGGTGAGATAAGATATTATTGTTGGTCTTAAGTGGTTAGTCGTTGTCCGCTGTCTTTGTCAAAAAAGTGAAGGTCTTCCTCCGGCAGGGAGATATGATACTCTCCGTTTTCGAGCTCCATCCCGTTCATAATAGAAATAACCAACGGTTCATCGCCAAGGTTGGTGTAAAGTAGTTTCCCTGAACCAAGTTTTTCGACAAAATCGATTCGTACCGGAATTGAATGGGGATGTGGTGTTGGGGTTATCGCTATTTTCTCTGGCCGTATCCCCACGGTAACCTCGGGTGTGCTTGGAGTGCGGTTTTGCAGTGTTATTGAATAATCCGCGAAATTCAGCTGAGTGTTGTCCACGGCGGCACTGAGAAAATTCATCGGAGGAGAGCCGATAAAACCGCCCACGAACGTTGAAACCGGCTCATGATAGATCTGATCCGGAGTGCCGATTTGCTCGATCCGTCCCGCATTTAGGATCATGATGCGATCAGCCAGGGTCATCGCCTCGACCTGATCGTGGGTCACATAAATCATGGTGGTGCCCAGTTGCTTGTGGAGCCTTTTGAGCTCAACCCGCATCTGGTGGCGGAGTTTTGCATCAAGATTTGAGAGTGGCTCGTCAAAGAGAAAAACCTCAGGTTTCCTGACCAGTGCACGTCCCATGGCTACCCTTTGGCGTTGGCCTCCTGAAAGCTGCCGTGGTTTGCGGTCGAGCAGTTTTTCCAGTTGGAGCATTTCTGCCGCTTCATTAACCCTGCGGGCGATCTCCTCTTTGGAGTGTTTTCTGATTTTAAGCCCGTAGGCCATATTATTGAAGACTGTCATGTGTGGATAGAGCGCATAATTCTGAAAGACCATGGCAATCTTCCGGTCTTTGGGCTCCACATCATTCATGACCTGGGAACCGATCAACACCTGTCCTTCACTGATTTCTTCAAGTCCAGCCACCATCCGCAGAACTGTTGACTTACCACATCCTGACGGACCGACGATTACGACAAATTCACCAGCAGGAAACTGTGCATCAATACCGTGAATAACCGGCGTATTGTCATAATTTTTTACGAGTTTGGTCAGGGTAACATCGGCCATCCTACTTCTCCGTTTCGGTAAGTCCTTTGATAAAAATTTTCTGCATTGAAATCACCACTGCTACCGGTGGCAGCATGGCCAGCAGAGTCGTCATCATAATCAGGTGCCATTCGGGCGATTCTTCTGCTGCCTCCAACATCTGTTTAATGCCCATCACGATGGTGTACATATCCTTGTCGGTGGTGATCAGCAGGGGCCAGAGGTATTGGTTCCAACCGTAGATAAAAAGAATCACAAACAGTGCGGCAATATTGGTCCGAGACACCGGCAGCAGAATATCCTTGAAAAAACGCAAAGGGCCGGCGCCGTCGATCCGGGCCGCTTCAAGGAGTTCATCAGGGACGGTCAGAAAAACCTGGCGAAACATAAAGGTGGCCGTGGCAGAAGCAATCAATGGCACGGTCAGCCCGAAATAATTGTTCAACATGCCTAGATTTGCCACAACCGCGAAGGTTGGCAGGATACGGACCTCAACAGGCAGCATCAGGGTAATGAAGATCAGCCAGAAAAAAGTCATCCTGAACGGGAACTTGAAATAGACAATGGCAAATGCGGAAAGTAACGAGATACAGATCTTACCGATGGCAATCATCAAAGCCATTACCAGGCTGTTAAACAACATCATACCGACGGATTGCTCACGGGCATTACCTACTCCGCGAATCAGGGCATCGTAAAGATTGTCGAAGAAATGTCCACCGGGCAGCAGTGGTAAAGGGACCTGGGTCATCCTCACCGCATCGTGACTGGCCGCGACAAAGGTAATCCAGATTGGGAAGGCCACCAGGATGACACCAAGTATCAGAATCAGGTGAGAAAACGCAGATGACAAAATGCGGCGTTCAACCATATCAGTACTCCACCCGTCGTTCGATATATCTGAACTGGATAATCGTCAGCCCAATTACGATGACCATCAGTATTACCGACTGGGCTGCCGAGCTGCCCAGATCCAATCCGATAAAGCCGTCGTTATAAACTTTGTACACAAGAATTTCCGTCGCCTTTGCCGGGCCGCCCTTGGTTACGGCATGAACAATCCCGAAGGTGTCAAAAAAAGCGTATACCACATTCATGATCAGCAGGAAGAAGGTGGTCGGCGAGATCAGCGGAAAAATAATGGTCCAGAATCTCCTCAATGGTCCGGCTCCGTCAATGGCTGCTGCTTCTATCAGTGAACGAGGGATTGCTTGCATACCGGCGAAGAAAAAAAGGAAGTTATAGCTGATCTGCTTCCAGGCGGCGGCAAATACAATGAGGGCCATGGCCTCCCCACCGTTTAAACGGTGGTTCCAGTCGTAGCCAAAAAAATCGAGACAGTAGGCGATAATGCCCAATGTCGGGTCAAACATGAACATCCAAAGTGCACCAGCCACAACAGGGGCTACGGCATAAGGCCAGATCAGCAGGGTCCGGTAGGTGGTGGCACCCTTGATAATCCGATCGGCCATGCCGGCAAAGAGCAGCGCCAGGCTTAATGAAAGTACGGTCACCAGCAATGAGAAAACTGCGGTTCTGCCGAAGGCACGAAGGTAATGGCTGTCTTTAAACAGTTCGGAAAAATTGTCGAACCAGACAAATTCTCTGCTCAAACCAAAGGCATCTTCAACCAGAAACGACTGATACATCGCCTGGCTTGCCGGCCAGATAAAAAACACCAGGGTGATGATTATCTGCGGTGCCACCAACAGGTAGGGCAGGGGAGACTTCTTGAAATGTACTCGTTTTAACATGCGTATAGCTGCTGCCGCGA
>QZLB01000323.1 GCA_004796425.1 Desulfobulbaceae bacterium
ATATTGATCCGCCAATCAAGTCCAATCACGTCGGCACCGGATTGTGCCGAGTAGTCGAGCAGGGTGGCGCCATTATTGGCAAAATAAATAAATGGAACCGAGGTACTACCTTTCAGCGCGGTAATAATTTCCTTCACATAAGGAAAAACGTACATTTCATAGTCTCGTGGAGCCAGAATTCCAGCCCAAGAATCGAAAAGCTGCAGCGCCTGCGCTCCAGCATTGGCCTGGGCTTGCAGATAATCAATGGTGGTTGCCGTCAGCTTTCTCATCAGTGCATGAAATAGATCCGGGGCGGTGAACATCATTTTCTTGGTTTCCCAGAATACCTTGGACGAGCCCCCTTCAATGAGATACGTGGCACAGGTAAATGGTGCGCCCGCAAACCCGATCAGTGGCACCTTGAGTTCCTTGCGCAGCAGTTTGATGGTCTCCATCACAAAACCCATAGTTTCTTCCGGATCCGGCACAATAAGGCGGTCCACATCCTGTTGGGATCTTACCGTATCGGGAAAAATGGGGCCTTTCCCTTCATGAAACTCCAGCGTAAGTCCCATTGCTTCCATGGGAATCAAGATATCGGAAAATAGAATTGCGGCATCCATATTGAGCAGGTCAATCGGTTGAAGCGTCACTTCAACACAAAGTTCAGGGGATTTGCACAATTCCAGAAAGGTGACTGTGCCGCGTACTTTCTGGTATTGGGGTAGATATCTCCCGGCCTGTCTCATCATCCAGATGGGAGTGTAGTCCGTCTGTTCGCCACTGCACGCTTTTAAAAAGGTATCGTTCATGCTCATTCCTGACTGTTATTTATTGGAATTTTTCAGTTTTCCCGGAATATAACTGCAAAAGGGTTCCGGGGCAAGGTAATCACCCGTCATGGCATGGGAGCGGGCCCTGCACCCTCCACAAACATTGAGATACTCACATTGACCGCAACTTCCTTTATAGGATTTGAAGTCTCGTAAGTTAAGGAACAGTTCCGATTCTTCCCATATCTCTTTGAATGACTGCTGGTGAACATTGCCCGCCGATTTTGCAAAATAACTGCAGGGCAACACCTCTCCATCCACGTCAATCAGGCAGATCAATTGTCCGGCAAGACACCCTTTGGAACCACCGGTTGAGAACTTTAAATTTCTCCTGGTATGTACGACGCCCTCTTCCTTGGCTTTTTGCCGAACAATCCGGTAATAATGGGGAGCACACGTTGGTCGCATCAGCAGCTCGTTTTCCTCTTTCTCGACTTCGTAGTGCCACTCCAGAATCTCATCGTAGATATCTTCTGGAATCAGCTCTGCAGTTACATCTTCACCACGCCCGGTTGGTACGATCATGAACATGTACCAGGCAGTTGCACCGGTCTCTTTGACGAGTTTGTATATTTCAGGTATTTCGTCTTTGTTTCGCGTGGTGAATGATGAGTTGATCAGGAATGGAATATCATAGGACTTGAACAACTCGATTGCCTGCATGGTGCCCTCAAATGCTCCCTGTTGATCCCTGAAATTATCATGGGTCTGAGCATTTGCACCATCGAGGCTCAAGGAGACCATCTTTATATCACTTCGCTTGATCTCCTGGCAGACATCACGGGTCACCAGGGTGCCGTTGGTCGCCAGACACATTCTCAATCCCTTGTCAGTACCGTATTGGGCGATGTCGAATATGTCATTTCTGAGCAGTGGCTCCCCACCGGACAGGACCAGAACAGGACTGGCATAGGCCGTTATATTGTCGATGATATCGAGTGCCTGCTGGTGGCTGAAGTCGGGATGGCCCTTGATTTCCAACTCTGATGACGAACGGCAGTGTACGCACTTTAAATTGCAGCGCCGGGTTGTTTCCCAGGCAATCCATTTTGGTTCAAATTCCATGGCGTAATTTCGTTTTTTCTAACTTGTTGAACTCTTCCCTTCGTGATTAGTTTTTATCCGGCTGGAACGTGCATCGTATGCGTCATACCGTGTGGGAAAGGTGGTGGCTGTATTCAAAACGATACTTGTTTGCAGATGGTTTATAACTATATTACCTTTTCATTCAAGTTCAAAGATAAAGGCAAAAATTGTTTATTCAACGAGTCTGGCCAGGCGACGGTTATCCTTTCTAATCTGCAGCAAATCGCTTATAATAATCGGCCGTTGTAAAAATTAGAAGAATTCAGCACAACAGGAGTGGCGAGCGCTCCGAAAAAACAAAAATATGATGATAGAACCACAGGATATAAAAACAGAAGCGGGCAAAACGGTTGTCGCGACTCTGCTTGATCGATTTGTGACAGGCGATGATTCGTGCCGACCAGCAGTCGAACAGATTCTCGCAGAGGTAAAAGTCTCCGGCGATGAGGCTCTGGTCAAATACACCAGAAAATTTGATGCTCCAAATTTTACCATTGATGATCTGGTGGTAAAACCGGAGGAGATCGACCATGCTTATAACGCGGTAGGAGCAGATTTTCTGGAAACCCTCGAACTGGCGATTGAGCGGGTACAAAGTTTTCACGAGCGTGAACTCGAAGATTCCTGGATGCTGACCAGAGACAATGGTACCATCGTCGGACGTTTGGTTCGACCGGTTGATCGTGCCGGTCTTTATGTTCCGGGCGGCATCGGTGGGTCAACTCCTCTGGTATCATCGGTGCTGATGAATGGGATACCCGCAGCCATTGCAGGAGTGCCGCAGCGTATCATGGTGACGCCGTGCGCTGAGGATGGCACGATTAATCCGCACCTGCTGGTTGCAGCACATCAAATCGGTATTACAGAAATTTACAAGGTCGGATCAGCCTGGGCGATTGGTGGACTTGCCTTTGGTACTGACACCATGCCGGCTGTTGACGTGATCGTAGGCCCGGGTAACCAGTACGTCACTGAAGCCAAGAAACAGGTCTCCGGAATGGTTCGCATCGACATGATCGCCGGCCCATCAGAGGTTTTGATTGTAACGGACGAAAGTGCTGATCCTGAATTTGTGGCCGCCGATATGCTGGCCCAGGCTGAGCACGACCGGTTGGCGCTGGCAGTTGTTATCACCACTGACCCGAACCAGGCTGAGATGATAAATACTCAGCTGGCTGAGCAGCTCGATCTGCTCGAGCGTGCTGACATCGCGCGTGAAGCCCTCACTGAAAGGGGCCAGATCCTGGTTGTGGATTCTGTTGAAGAAGCCATTGAACTGGCAAATGAAATAGCCATTGAGCATCTTGAGCTGATGGTGGAAGATCCCTGGGCCTGGATACCGAAAATCAGGCATGCGGGAGCAATTTTTCTCGGCAGCAACACGCCTGAAGCTGCCGGCGATTATTTTGCGGGTCCTAATCATGTGTTGCCGACCATGGGAACGGCCCGATTTGCCTCAGCCTTGGGTGTTGAAACGTTTTTGAAGAAAAGTTCAATTATCAATTATTCAAAAGAGGCACTCAAAGAAGACAGCAGACACATCAAGATGTTAGCTGAATTGGAAGGGTTAACCGCCCATGGCGCATCGGTTACGAGAAGGGTTACGAAGCTGACTGATCAGTAAGGTGGATGATGACCCCTGAAGATTTCGGGCAGATCCTTTCTGCGGGTGTGGACGAATTCGGGATCAGTCTAAGTAGCAACTCCCTGTCTACTCTGCACTGTTATTATCAGGAATTACAGAAATGGAGCAGGAAAGTGAATCTGATCGCACGGGGGACGAGTGCGGCAGAGATTGTGGAAAAGCACTTTCTTGACTCATTGGCTCTTTTGCAATCGCTCGATTCCGAGCGTGATAATGTGGTGGATATCGGCAGTGGAGCCGGTTTTCCCGGACTGGTCTGTAAAGCAGGAAACCCACTC
>QZLB01000104.1 GCA_004796425.1 Desulfobulbaceae bacterium
AAATGAACCGCTGTTTCCGTTCATTTCTGCCATTGCACAAGGGGTCTGGAAGAACTAGGTTTTAGTGGGCGTGACCACTGAGGATTTCTTCCGGTGTGAAGCTTTTTGGTACTCCCTCGTATGGGGTCATTCTGGTTGTTCTGCTGGCCTGTGCTTCACGCATGGTTTTCAGCACCTCAATACTGTTCATCAATCCTTTAGAGTATTTGGCCATGGTGATCGACATACCGGCAATCTGGGCCAGTCCACCCACGAAGTTCACATCGTTGAGGGTAAAGTCCCAGGGTTCGGCGCTATACACGCGAAGCGCTCCCAGAATTTTGCCATGAACCTGGATTGGCACGGAGAGTATTGATGATATGCCCTCTTTTTTTGCCTCTTCGGGATATTGAAGCCGTGGGTCATTCATTACATCAGAGATGGCGACAGGTCCATCCTGCAGTGATTCGGCAATGGAATGCAGGGCGCTGATCGGGCCTTTGTTCAGATAGGTGTTACTCAGACCATGTGCGGCGGCCACTTGAAGTTCGTTGGTTTTTCTGTTGAGCAGGAATAACGCACACCCCTTGATACCAAGTGCTGTCTTTACTCCTTCAACCGTCATCAGTGCCACTTCTTCCGGTTCCTTTGAGTGTGAAATTGCATTGGAGACTTTGATAAACGTTTCATAATTAATGATCTGTTCTTTCATAACTTCCTCCCCTTGCATCGGTTTGAACCGGCTCACATACCACACGCATGCCGCATCTATCTCCTGACTGCCCCTGCAGAAAATAAACAAGCCGGATTGCTCATACCTAGGCAACCCGGCTTTCTCTTAAGACCCGTGGCTTTCCGTCGCCGTCTCTCGGCGGCTTTGGCTTTATCTTGTATCGTATTCCTATCAGTCAATTGTATCGAAAAAAATGAACGTGTGTCAATGGAACAGCGTGGCAGAAGAATACTTTTACATGGGTTTTGCAGAATCACACTCAAAGGAAAAAAGATTGACCTATGATTTCAAAAGCCTGGATAACATCAGCCACCCAGACTTTCCGTTTCGGAAAATTATACGATTTCCTTTTAACGACATCGATACGTCATGCTGGGATCGCCTTTAGGGATTGTTGCCCGGCATCTATTGTTCCGTTCATTTGACTCTTTAACACGGTCGTTATGATCTACGGTAACGCGGTATTGTTTTTGTATTCCGGTGACGAACCACGACCCGGTTGAGGTTCCTTTGGGCGGGGGTGGCCCCAGTGTAACGACGGCACCATCGATGGCAACGTCAACATTTCCAGTAACTCTTCCACTACACCGGTTTTTAATGGTGGGCCTCATGGCCACGCCGCCACTATCGGTATACCTGAACTCCACTTTGGTAACGATGAGATCAACCGAGCTTTTTTTCACCATCCTCCCCGCATTGCGGTCAAAGACAAAACCGTCACTACAGCCCGCAGGAACTACTGCAGAGGTTGATGGCGCCTGGGTTGCGGCCTGGTTCGGACTTTGCTGCTGGGCACCAATGGATAAAGAAGGGAGCGTCAGACACAGCCCCAAGATTACCAATGCGGTGAGCTTTACACTTTTTTTGATTATCGCCTTCATCTCCCTGCCTCCTCTTAAAATTTTCGATCTTATTCAATAGTGAACGTAACTGATTGTTAGGTGTCCTCGCGAGCGAGAATGGTTCAAAGTAACCGTTAAAAAAGACTGGCCGACTGGTGGGTAGCGAGAGGAATTCGGTTTCGATCCTGATATCGACAATTCTCATGGAATAGTATATATCTTGAAAAATCAGGGGCCTTCGTTACCTTTGGGGGAGAAGAGAGGGCTGAAATCCGACGTGAACATTATTAACCCTGCGCTGTTATCACTTATTATGCTTGTTACCGATAGATCAAAACGCAAAGAACTGGTTTTATTATATTGTTACCCCTTCTTCTGCTTCGCGCTTTCTCATTTATTTAATTTAAATACCCTGGCGGCGGTGATCATTTTCTATGCAACACCTTCGTGCTATCTTTCCTTGAGAATTAAGAAATACCTTGGCAAGCCACTCCTCTTCGCGGTATTGGCAGGTGTGCCGTTTATCATCATCATTGACCATATTGCCAACGTCAATCAGGAATGGGT
>QZLB01000031.1 GCA_004796425.1 Desulfobulbaceae bacterium
GTTCGTGAAGGCAAGTTGATGTTCTGGTCTTCTGGATCAACCACCATGTACGCAGCTCCGCATCGTATTCAGGATGAGGAGAAGTAAGAAGACATAGTTGCTTCGCTTTCTTGTCTTTTTCAGGGGGTAATGAGTGTTTACACTCATTGCCCCCTTTTTTTATATCTAATTCCAAAAAGTCCTTGGATTCGGCGTAAAATGGAGCGTGTTAAGCCGACCGATCAGGGAGAGATACCTGTTCCCACCCGAATTGGGAGGGACAGGCGAGGTAGGAGATTGAAGAGCAAAAAAAAACTTCAGCCAGCCGATGGGTGGGATGACCGAAGTTTTTTCGCAAGAACCAATACTCGGTTGGTTATGATAGCAGTTTACTTCTAATAGCGATAGTAATCGGGCTTATACGGACCTTCAACGGCCACTCCAATATAATCAGCCTGTTCCTGGGTCAGGGCGGTGAGTTTTGCCCCAATCTTCTTCAGGTGGAGTCTGGCCACCATTTCATCCAGCTGCTTCGGTAAGAAGTACACTTTGTTCTCATACTTCTCGGAGTTTTTCCACAGCTCCATCTGGGCCAATACCTGGTTGGTGAAGGAGTTACTCATCACAAAACTGGGGTGTCCTGTCGCACAACCAAGATTTACCAGCCGACCTTCGGCAAGGACGATCAGCCGTTTGCCATCCGGGAAGGTGACATGATCAACCTGTGGCTTGATATTTTCCCATGGTAACTCACGAATTCCGGCAATGTCGATTTCTGAGTCAAAATGGCCGATATTGCAGATGATCGCTTCATTAGGCATCAGCTCCATATGAGCCCGGGTGATGACCTTTAAATTGCCGGTACAGGTGACGAAGATGTTACCCACTGTTGCCGCCTCTTCCATGGTGACCACTTTATAGCCTTCCATGGCAGCCTGCAGGGCGCAAATCGGGTCAATCTCGGTGACGTAGACAATGGCGCCCATTCCTGCAAGTGCCTGGGCACATCCTTTCCCGACATCGCCGTAGCCGACAACCACCGCAACTTTTCCGGCGATCATCACATCGGTTGCCCGTTTGATGCCGTCAATCAATGACTCACGGCAGCCGTAAAGATTATCAAATTTCGATTTGGTTACACTGTCATTGACGTTGATAGCGGGACACATCAGAGAGCCGTCTGAGGCCATCTCGTTGAGCCGGTGCACTCCAGTGGTGGTCTCTTCAGAAATGCCCTTCACTGCTTTCATCTCATCCTGATATTTCTCATGCATCACCAGGGTAAGATCACCACCGTCATCCAGAATCATGTTCGGGCGCCAGCTGTCTGGTCCGAAAATGGTCTGGTCGATACACCACCAGAATTCCTCCTCACTTTCACCTTTCCAGGCAAAGGTGGGGATGTTCGCAGCGGCCATGGCAGCAGCGGCGTGATCCTGGGTGGAAAAGATATTACATGATGACCAGCGTACTTCTGCGCCAAGATCGACCAAGGTTTCCATTAGCACCGCGGTTTGGATCGTCATATGCAAACAGCCGGCAATGCGTGCTCCGGAAAGCGGTTTTGAGTCCCGGTATTCTTCTCGCAGACTCATCAGTCCGGGCATTTCGGTTTCCGCAATCTCAATTTCCTTTCTACCCCAATCGGCGAGGCTTATATCTGCTACTTTATAATCAGTAAAATCTGTCATGGTTACTTCCATCTGTTAAATATACGATAAATGTGTTGCACAGCTGTTACAAGGCGTCGTTATCAGATACCAGCGTCAGCTTTGAGCGCTGCAGCCTTATCCGTTTTTTCCCACGTGAAGTTTTCACGTTTTCTGCCAAAGTGTCCGTAGGCGGCGGTGGCCTGGTAGATCGGTCTGAGCAGGTCGAGCTGAGCAATAATCGCTTTAGGGCGCAGATCAAAATGTTCGATCACCAGTTTTTTGATCAGCTCGTCGTTGATTTTACCCGTACCAAAGCTGTTCACCGTGACTGAGACCGGATTGGAGATACCAATGGCATAGGCGACCTGAACTTCGATTTCAGAGGCAATACCGGCAGCTACAAGATTCTTTGCGATGTATCGCCCCATGTACGAAGAGGAGCGGTCAACTTTCGATGGGTCCTTACCGGAAAAGGCGCCGCCGCCGTGAGAACCTTTGCCGCCATAGGTGTCGACAATAATTTTCCGACCCGTGACACCGCAATCACCAACGGGGCCACCTATGACAAAACGACCGGTGGGATTGATGAAATATTTGGTGTCTTTATCAAGCATTGGTGCTGGCAGAATAGGTTTGATGATCTCCTCCATGATTCCTTCTTTGAGGTCATCATAGTCAACACTCGGATCATGCTGGGTGGAGAGCACCACAGTATCAATGCGTGTTGGTTTCCCGTCATTGTATTCCACCGTCACCTGGCTTTTTGCATCTGGTCTCAGCCAGGGGAGCAGGCCGGATTTTCTGACCTCCGCCTGGCGCTTGGTCAAACGGTGGGCATAGTAGATCGGCATTGGCATCAGTACATCGGTATCATCACAGGCATAGCCAAACATCAGTCCCTGGTCGCCGGCACCTTGATCAAGGTCAAGTCCTGCACCTTCATCGACACCTTGAGCGATGTCGGGCGACTGTTTGTCAATTGAGGTAAGCACTGCGCATGATTGCCAGTCAAAGCCCATATCAGAAGAATTGTAACCAATCTCCTTTATCGTCTGCCGAACCACTTCTGGCA
>QZLB01000286.1 GCA_004796425.1 Desulfobulbaceae bacterium
AACATGGACCTGCTTTTCCCTGAATCCCTACCCGTTCGTTATCTCTATTCACATTATGCACGAACCAATAACGGCATCTACGCCCTGATGGATGTCAAGTCGCATAATATTGAGCGGTTAATGGAGTTGCATAACATTGTCAGTGAGGGTGTTCATAAAGTTGAAGAGCTTGAAGAGCGGGTTGATTCGCTGTTTTTTGCCCTGATGAATCCTGAGGACAAGGAACAGATAAAAGATTTGCAGGCATTTTCCGATCGGATTGAATATATCAACATCCCTTATGTTCTTGATATTAAGACAGAAGTTGAGATTTATCGAGAAGTGTTCGGTAAGCATATCGCAGAGAGTTTTCTACCGCGGGTCTTACATAATTTTGCCCGCGTCATTATTGCCACACGGCTGATGACCAAATCCGATGCCATGCTCGCCTGGATTTCCAATCCTGAACGATATGAGTTGTATTGCGATGCCAACCTGCAGTTATTGAAGATGGAGATCTATACCGGCAATATCCCAAAGTGGTTATCTGAAGAGGATTTGAAAAATTTTACGGCGAAGCGTCGACAGCGGATTATCTCAGAATCGGAAAAGGATGGTTGGAAAGGTTTTTCCGGTCGTGATTCGATCCGAATGTTCAATGAGTTCCTCACTGACTATGGGAGTGAGGATAAGTTGATTGACATGGATATGCTGGGCACGTTTTTTCGGAAGTACTGCAAGAAGAACCGGGATATCCTGCCGCCGAATTTTCTCAATTCACTCCTGAGGATGTATAACTACATAGTCCTGCAGGAGGTCAAAGAATCTCTGTATAACTATAACGAGGAACAGATTGCGGTGGATATCCAAAATTATATGTTTGCCGTGAACTTCGAACCGGGAACCAGTGAGGTGTGCACGTTTACCGGCGAAAAACTCGAGGTTTCAGATGAGTTGTTCAGCCGAATCGAATCCAGACTGCTCACCGACATGGACAAGGCAACGGAGTTTCGACATGATGTACAAAAAATGTATACCACCACCACGTTGACTCAGGAAATCATGAATGAAAACCTCCCGGTTACTGAGACTTCACTCTACCAGAACCTTTATGAAAAATATGTGTACAACCTCAAAGAGAAGGTGCTCGACCCGTTCCTGAAAAACGAGAATTTCAGGATGGCCATCAGAGATTATGATACTGAAGATTTTAAGACCTACGACCGCAAAATCTGTGATGACGTCTCCTTCATGATGGAGAATCTGCGCACGAAATTCCGCTATTCACGTCAGGGAGCAAAAGAGATCTGCCTCTATGTGATGGATAACGATCTGGCCCGGATATTTGAAGGAAAAGCCTGATCCCCATCAGCCACTCACCCCGCTCTTCCCTATTGCATCGTTCAATCAGATCCTGGAATCTATTTACGAATCGAGAGAAGTAAAGTAAATCATCTTCTGATATCTGTTTTCCGAATTACGCTCAACCCAAAAGTGGTGGTCGAACAACAGTATGAATATGCTCGCCTTTTTTTATGCGTTTGCATCAGCGGTTCTGATGGGTACTGTCGGTATATTTTCAAAAATTACCGGCCTGCCGGCTGAAATTATCACCTTTTTCAGGTTGATGATCGGTGCGTTCTTTCTTTTGTTCTTCCTGATGGCACGCGGCGAACTCAAGATTTTAAGAGCCTGGCCGGGCTGGCCGGTGATTATCAATGGCTTTTTTCTAGCAGGGTTTATCATTTTCTATGTACAGGCGATGAATTACACCTCGATGGCCAATGCGATCATGTTGGTTTATCTCGCCCCGCTTACCGCTTCAATCATTGCCCATTTCTTCCTCAATGAACGGTTGAATATGCCATCTACTGCACTGATATTCATAGCCGTTTTCGGATTTGCAATGATGATGGAATTTAATCTTGAACTGTCTCGTTCCAGCCGTGAATTTATCGGTTTGTGTTACGGGATGACCGCCAGTTTTTCCTACACCGGTTTTATCCTGGTTAATCGGCTCATCAAACCGGAGATTCACGTCTATGTACGCACCTACTATCAGCTATTGACTGGAGCGGTGGTAATGATACCCTTTATGATTTCTGGTCTGGGACTGATACAGCCCTCGCATCTGGGCTGGCTGGTAGGGGTGGGCCTGCTCCCAGGTTTTCTGGGAATCTTGTTTGCGGTGATCGCTTTGAGCAGACTGCCAGCCGCAACCTTTTGTACTATTGCCTATGTTGAACCGGTCGCCGTGGTCATCTTTGGCTGGACCATTTTTGCAGAGAAACTGTCGCTTCTGCAGATGGCTGGCTGCCTGCTGATCATTGGGGCAGGGGTCAGCAAGGTGCTGCTTGCCCGTTACCAAAAATAGCGACGCTTTTTCCTGGAAGATATCTCTTTGTGAATAAATTGAAAATCATTGTCATTGGTGGGGGCGCATCGGGGCTTATGGCCGCAGGAACTGCCGCAGAGCACGGTGCAGAGGTGATTCTTCTGGAGAAAATGGAGCGGCTGGCGGAAAAGATCCGTATTTCCGGCAAGGGGCGGTGCAACCTGACGAATCATGCCGAATTACCTGATTTCATCAATCACTTTGGCTCATCGGGAAAGTTCCTCAGACAGCCGTTTAATCGTTTTTTTCGCGATGATCTGATCACTTTTTTCCATGAGAAAGGATTTGAGCTCGTCTGTGAGCGGGGTGGCAGGTATTTTCCCCGAAATGGCAATGGAACGGATGTGGCCAACCTTTTTGAGCGCTGGCTCAATGAATTGGGAGTGAAAATACTGAAAGGCCATTCGGTAACAGGGCTCAAACACGATGGAAATGAAATTTCCGGTGTTTATTGCCGAGATAACCTGCATCGGGGTGAAGTGGTAATTCTGGCTGCCGGTGGCGCAAGCTATCCACGAACCGGCTCAAGCGGGGCGGGATACCAATTGGCAGAAGAAGCAGGGCATACCATTGTTCCCGTAAGACCCTCACTGGTTCCATTAGTTCCTGTTTCCGGGACATTATCAGGTCTGGCGGGGCTGGATTTGAAAAATGTAACGGTCAGGATATACGTCAATGGGAAACGGAAAAAACAGCTCCATGGTGAAGTAGCGTTTATGAAATCTGCCATCGGAGGACCGGTAATCCTTACTGAAAGTCTCTTTGTGGTTGACTGTTTGAGGAGAAAAGAGCAGGTAGAGATCGGTATCGACTTGAAACCAGCCCTTGACCAGAAAAAGCTTGATAATCGATTAATCAGGGAGTTTCAAAATCGCCACCAGGAGCCTGCCGCCAGTGTGCTTCGTGCGCTTCTCCCTGCCCCACTGGTAACGGCTTGTCTGCAACAGGTCGGACTTGACCCAACCACGCAGGTGCGGGAGATCGATTCGAAAATGCGTGCGAAAATACGCACCTGGATGAAAGATTACCGGTTCAAAATAGAAGGCTTTCGCGATATTGCCAAAGCAATGATCTCGGCAGGCGGAGTTGATACCCGTGAGATTGATCCAAATTCCATGCAATCAAAGTGTCTTAAAGGATTATATCTGACGGGTGAGCTGATTGACATCCAGGCTGATACCGGAGGATTCAATCTGCAGGCCGCCTTTTCTACCGGGTTTCTTGCAGGTTTTTCTGCAGCAAAGGGTTAAGTCAGTTTACGCTTTTTGCGCTGCTGAAAAGATCGTAGGTTTCTCACTGTACTGCTCTGAAATAACCAACTATTTATCAGTTGAAACCGAAGCGTTGCCAGAACGTTGTACTGCCTGGTTGCTGATCTGTTCCTGCAGAGCGGATATGATCACGTCCGGTTCCACCTGTAGCAGGTGCAACTGGTCCTGATACGTGAAGGTACATTTGGGGGGAGGGAGTTGAGTATTTGGCGGGAGTGAGGTACCGGTGGCGAACAGGACCACGCCAGCAGGGTGAAGTTTACCGGTATCCAGCTCCGTTGAGAGATGGCCCAAAACCATTTCACCAAGGGCGAAAACTGCCGTCATCAAGCGCGAACAACGGTCTCTTTCACTGGTGAGGAGCTGTTGGTCGGTGGGGCTCTTTTCCAGCTCCCGCCAGAGATCCATACCGTAATTCACATAGGAGTGATGAACTCCTTCATCAAAGAGCTCAATGAGCTGCATCTCAGGTGAATGTGTAATCTGGTCCAGCTCCTGCTCAGCA
>QZLB01000257.1 GCA_004796425.1 Desulfobulbaceae bacterium
ATGTATTGAGTACTTATCTCAACATATGCCAGCTGACAGACTCCTCCTGGAAAGACACGACCATGGCCCGAGTCAGATGAGACCACTTGCACGAGCCAGTACCAAAGAGTGTGAAAGATTGGATATACTGCTACATCTATCCAAACAAGCTCAGGCAACCAAAATAGAAAGTAATGATGGCAAGCCCCAGCCTGTATATATGCACAACAGGTCTAGTGAGATCCCCAAAATTAAGGAATTGCTTGAAGGACTAGATGAGCCTTCTTCCTCAGTATTATGGTTGCCGCTAATCGTTGAAAATCAACATACAGGTTCTCTCATCCTGCTTGCGTATGGGGAAGATCGTTTTGAAGAAAAGCATGCCAACCTATTCGCTATGCTCAGAGAGCCTTTTTTTATTGCTATGTCAAATGCGATAAAGCATGAAAGAGTCGTTGATGATAACCGGCAATTACGAAATGAATTACTGTGGATATCAGGTGACAAAATCATCGGAGCAGACTTTGGACTTCAAAACGTTATGCGACAAGTGCAGCAAGTTGCACCAACAGAAAGCATTGTTATGCTGACGGGAGAAACTGGTGTTGGAAAAGATGTCATTGCCAATGCGATACACCTTGGTTCATCACGTCGAAATGGACCTTTCATAGCAGTTAACTGCGGTGCTATTCCTGAATCACTGCTGGACAGCGAGCTTTTTGGTCATGAAAAAGGGGCATTCACTGGAGCATTGACCCAACACCGGGGACGTTTTGAGCGAGCTCACAAAGGAACGATTTTTCTCGATGAAATAGGAGAAATGCCGCTCTCCGCCCAAGTCAGATTACTACGGGTATTGGAAAATCGAGAAATTGAGAGAATTGGTGGAACCAAAAGCATCCCTATCGACATCAGAGTAATCGCAGCAACAAATAAAAATCCGGAAGAAATGGTCAAGTTAGGTCAATTTCGTGAAGATTTATGGTTTCGGCTAAATGTCTTTCCAATCTCAATTCCCCCATTACGGGAAAGGAAATCAGATATACCGCCTTTGCTGCAGCACTTTATTAATCGTAAAGCAAAAGAAATGAACTTTCCAAGTATCCCAGATCTTGCTCCAAGGGCCGTTGAACCTCTAATGGCCTACCATTGGCCTGGCAATGTCAGAGAGTTACAAAACGTGGTCGAGCGGGCTCTTATTCTCGATCAGACAGGTCCACTGGGATTTGACTTTTTCAATTTTCAAACTCGAGAAAAACCAAGCTACTCTCTTGCAACTGAAACAGAATCAGAAATTCTCGATGATGTTATTTCGACCCACATTGTTCGTATTTTGACCAAGACTAATGGAAGAATCAGCGGATCAGGAGGGGCAGCAGAAATTTTAGGAGTCAATCCCAACACCCTCAGAGCTCGAATAAAAAAACTAGGAATAACCTTCAACCAATCATAGTACTCAAATTCCTTACTACTGTTACCCCCCAAGAAAACTGATCATATTCCACTCACCAGGCAGGAGATATCTCCTGTTATAAAGTGATAATCAGGGAATTATCCATTTATTACATCGTTATGCTCAACAAGGAACGGAACATGAGAATCGAATATAAACCCACATAAATAATGACATTAATACAATTCATCTGAGAAAACCTTCTGGTTTTACCACGTGCCTTTATTTTCCATAGAGGCCCACGGTTCCAGTACCGGCAGGCTCTCACCTTCCTGAAGGAGCTCTATGGATATCTGGTCCGGGGTTCGGATGAATGCCATCCGACCATCTCGGGGCGGTCGGAGTATGGTAACACCTTTGTCTATAAGCATCTGACAATAATCGTAGATGTTCTCGACACTGTAGGCGAGGTGACCGAAGTTTCTTCCCACACTGTAATCCTCTTGCTGATCCCAGTTATAGGTGAGCTCAATCTCCGGTTCCCCTTCTGCGGTTGCAAAGAAGACAAGGGTAAATCTTCCTTGCTCATATTCTTTTCGTCTGGTTTCTATCATGCCCAGCGTATTGGAGAAGAAGTCAACTGATTGATCAAGATCTTTAACCCGTACCATCGTATGCAAATATTTCATTATCAGATCACCTTTGTTATTTTTGAACGGACCTATCACACCTATAATGCTTCATGATCCTGAACAGTAATCACTAAAAATAATGGCGTCACGGCCCAAGCGTGAGTTTGCCTTTGTAAATATTTTCGCAGCCGTTTCCTGCATTCAAATCTTTCCCCTGGATACCCCACCCCCCGTCTGATACTATCCATCTCTGATTTGCCAGGAATATTTGTGTCGGTTATCCCTCCCGGGATAACGACCAAAACTATATTTTTTTACAATAATTCGGAGAACACAATGGGCTACCTCTATCTCACGCTCGCCATTATGGCTGAAGTGATCGCAACCAGTGCGTTAAAAGCCTCTGATGAATTTACACGATTTATTCCAAGTGTGATTGTTGTCGTGGGGTATGGGGTAGCGTTCTACTTCTTGTCACTTGTTTTAAAGGTCATCCCGGTAGGAATCGCCTACGCGATATGGTCTGGTATGGGAATTGTCCTCATAGCACTAGTGGCTGCGGTCGTCTATAAACAAATACCTGACTGGCCGGCAGTAATCGGTATGCTCCTGATACTATCAGGTGTCGTGGTTATTAACGTTTTCTCGAAAACTGTTGTTCATTGAGACGGGCCTAATTACCAGTGTAAAAGTGCCTACCCTGGAAAGAATCCCTTAAGATCTCCACAGGAAGTATTGTAATGTATAATAATCTTCATCTGTTTTCTTCAGCATTGGATACTTGAAAAATCAACCCACTGATCAAAAAGGAGACGGTTTGGATGGAAAAGGCCACGATACAATTCATTGGTATGGTTCATAATGATATCAGCAGCCTTGAAGATGCTCC
>QZLB01000025.1 GCA_004796425.1 Desulfobulbaceae bacterium
ATTAAATCTGAGGACTTTGGGCAACGCCATTTCATAGTGGTTGATCCTAATGGCATCCTGGTTGATGTCATTCAAAATATTGAACCCTCTGCTGAATTTGCCGAACAATACGGAAGCTAATCATCACACTCCACCACGCCCAACCAATGTCACTACCAAAAGAGAGGTGCCGGGTCCTGGCGCCCGGCACCTTTTCCCGCTTGACGGAGAGTATCGAAACAGAAGATAATAGATAGAAACTCTTTACATATCATTGTCGATGAGCTCTCAAAACATCTGATGCTTCGGAACCAGTATTGGTTCGCCTGACTGGTGTCACTGTCTACGCTCATCTACTTGCCTGGGGTCATCCATTATGCTGAGGATGTACAAAAAAAGCTGTGTCCACAATCTCTTTCTTTCCGTTCTAACCTTGTATTTTCTCGTTTTAATCGGTGCAGCCCTCTTTACTGGCTGTGTAAAGGTGAACGCGCCTGTTGACCTGCAATCAATCAACCCCGGCACGCTGATTCATCTGCAAACTCTACAGATCTCCGGGTGGCAGGACACTCAAATTTATGTTCAACCCGGTGATATCATTATCCTCGTTCCTTCGTATCCGAAAGGTAGCCCCGCATCTATCAAAGGGAAAGTAACAATCGACGGTGAAATGTTCTCAGCCATGGATACATCTACCAACGATCCACCCTACCTGGTGCAAAGTAGAGGCACGCTCCATATCGGCAAGCAAGACAAAGTCGAAACGATTACGGTGGGTGTGCTCATTTTCAGAAACCAGTCCATGACTGATCTTGTCGATCAACTCGAACGTTTATACGAGCAACTGCCAGAGCAGAATCTGCTCAAACTCGCTACCGGAATCCTCTACAAAAACCAACTGGAAAAATTTATAACCACGCTGCCTTCCCAACAAGCCATTGAACTTGCTGATCGGGCGATTGAATCCTTTATGACAGTGGATATGAAATTATACTCCTGGAGTATCTATCGCCTCTACAAGATCAAAGCTGAGCTTTACCAGGAGATTGGAGATTTCGACCTATACCAAACGTCACTTGAACAGTCCTATCTGAGCTTGCTCAAAGCCTCTCAATACTATGATTTGGCTCTGTCTGACCGACTAAGATACATTGATGAATTAACCCCCGAGGAAAAAACCATCCTACTGACCAGAACTTCATTTTTCCAAAATCTTAATCGAACCGATGGAGAACTGCGTTTTGGCTTTTCCCACTCGAATCTCGCCGTAGTATATGTATTGCTCACCAGATATTTTACCGATCAGGGGGACTTGGAAAGAAGTCTGCTCTATGGTGAAAAAGCGCTTCATGCTGCTCAGGAAAAGGGTAATCCCAATCTGGAATCTTTTGTCCGGACGCGCGGTATTGGTACTCGACATCTCAGTTTTGGTTTTTACGAGTTGGCCCTGGATGAATTTAGAAAAGCCAGGGAACTTGCAACCACCCAGGCAATCTGGACACGCTGGAGCGCTTCATATAGCGAAAATGTGACAAAATTCTTAGTTGGCCAACTGCCGGACAGTACCGAGTACTTTGCAAAAACACTGCGCCGCCTGCAGGAATCAACCGTTAGAAAACATCATATTCGCCACTTCCTTGCTGAAAGCCTGATGAAGGATGGCGAATATCCTGAAGCCGAGAACTATTTCAAACAGGCATACCATGGGTTTAAAAAGGGTATCGGCAAGACAGGTTTCATTTCGGTTGCCCATCATCTCAGATCCGGGGTGGGCTGGTGCGAAAGCTTGCTTGCTCAAAATAAAACAGAGGAAGCACACCTGCTTTTGGAACTCCTTGAAGCTGATCTTGTCGCCAGCAATCAACCACTGCGTTATGAATTAAAAATCCGCCTGTTGCAATCACGACTGGCTGGACTGGAAGACAGAGATGTTCTCGACCCTTTACTGGCAGCAATCAAAACCCTAGAGGACATCAGGCCAACTGCAAAAAACAAGTTCGACTATGAATACTGGCAGTCCATGCTGGCGGTGTACAATCGCACTGTCGATCAACTTTTTGACAACGGCCAGATTGAACAGGCGCTTGAGGTTGCAGAAAAAGCACGGGCACGAAGATTTCTTGATTTTTTGGGAAGCAAACAGCTGGGCATTAAAGAAAGAAGTGCAAAGAGGCATCAGTTGCTGGCAAAAACGCAACTTGAAGCACTGACAAAACTTGAAGAAGAGATTGTGTACAACGCTGATTCTCAACAAATAACACTCCGTTCACTACGCGAGCCCTCAGGGAGGATTGGTCGAGGTTTCAGCGTCATCAATGATATCGAGCGTAAGCTTTCAGAATCAAGCGAAATTTACCAAAACATGTATTTCAGTTCAGTCGGGAATCTCCCGAGCCTCACCCACCTGGTACCCAAGAACACCACAATCCTGGAATATTATATCTCGGGGAAATATCTCTATTGCTGGTTGATAAACTCAGCAGGTATCACCGCCGAACGAAGCGTTATTGATTCTGTCACACTGGAACGTTTGATCGGTCAACTTAGTAGTGGCATCAGGTCCGGGTTTCAATTGGAGGCAAGTGGTTTTCAAAGAACCATTCCCATCACGCATCTTTCTGAGCAACTCTATAAAATACTTATTAAACCGGTCGAACAGCAGATTGAAACGGAGAATCTCTGCATTGTTCCCTATGGAATCCTCAACTATGTCCCTTTTCAAGTGCTTATTGATACTCAGAACAGATATCTTGTTGAGCGCTTTGCTCTCAGTTATTTGCCCAGTTTCTCTACGCTTAACTATGTGTTAACGGAATCGCTTCCGCAAAAGTTGCGCGTGCTGGCGATCGGCAACCCTGATCTTAACGATGCCAAACTTGACCTCCCCGCAGCTGAATTAGAGGTAAATCGCATCAAGGCCATTTACCCAGACACCATAACGTTCCTGCGTGAAGCTGCCACCGAAGCTGCATTTAAGCGTGAAGCAAAGCATTTTGACGTAATTCATCTTGCTACCCATGGTCACTTTCGCCGCGATGTTCCCATGAAATCAGCGCTCTACTTTGCAGCAGGAGATGGCGAGGATGGCAACCTTGAGATTAGTGAAATCATCGACCTGGACTTAAACGCGCGTTTTGTTGTGGCCAGTGCGTGTGAAACCGCAATGGGCCATATTCAAAAGGGTGATGAGATTATCGGTCTCACCCGGGCGTTTATGTTTGCGGGTGGAAAATCCATAGTTGGCTCGCTCTGGGCGATCAGTGATGAGGCCACTGCTGAATTCATGAGTAGCTTCTACCAGAGCTTTACCAGGCAGAGCAGCCTCAAGGCAATGCAACAGGCACAACTGGAACTCATCAACTCAACGCATTACCATGATCCCTTTTTCTGGGGTGCATTTAATTTAACCGGTTCGCTCCAGTAAGGAACAACTGCCGGCAATGAGTCTGCTGATCAAGGGCTATCAGATCCGCCCCTGCACTGGTACGGCAGGGACACCCCTTTTTTGATCACGCTCAAGCATCTCCTGGGCTTCAATGCACAGCGTAGCGGTTGGCTTGGCATTCAAGCGTTTTATGCCGATTTCATCGCCGGTTAACTCACAATACCCATATTCACCGTCAACAATTCTGCTCAGTGCTCGATCGATTTTCTCAAGCGCATCACCATTTCTTTCTCGGGCATGGAAATCCAAAAGAATGTCCGCATGGGCAGAACTCAGATCCACAGGATCCGCCGCTTTGAGATCATTGTTTTTCAAGTCGTTTTTAAAACCATCAACTTCTTTTAACAACTCACATCTTTTTTTCAGCAGCAGACTCCGAAAATAGTCCACCTGGTTAGAATTCATGTATTCTTCATCTTCCGAGGGTTTGTAGCAGTTGACAACATTACCATCACGGTACATTCCAACCTCCTGTTGCGTGAAATATTCTGCACCTGCGCGTCTGACAACCAAGGTGTGTAGCGTTTCTTATATACACAGTGCTTGTTAGGCTCGTGTTATATTGCGATAAGGAGCTGATATAGAATACTCAAAAGAGAGTGAGTATTTCTCTCCCACAATTTATTGACTCAATCAAATCTCTATGAAAAAGGACATCCGGCATCAGAGGTTTTGCCACCGATGCCGGAACCACATTGGAAGGTCTGGGGTGATTGGCGGGGATTATGTTTACCAGAAATTATGGTTGTTCCTCTGGTAGTAATTCCGTTGCCACGGTTCTGAGCGATAGGTTTTATCACGCCAGCTATAGAAATTGATTCCTTTCTGTTCTACTTCAAGCACTACTTTCCTTACTTTGAAGGTACCGAATAGATTGAGCTGCCATGGTCCTTTGCTCACATAATCCGGGGCGTTGATTCGTACCCGGTCGAAGGTGTGTCGGTGACGACGATCAAAATCCTGGGGTCGACCAGCAACTCTGTAAACATCTGACATTACGGGCCCGACGCGCAATTCAACGTTTCCTCTCCCAATCCGACTCTTGGCAACAAGAACAAC
>QZLB01000164.1 GCA_004796425.1 Desulfobulbaceae bacterium
ACCGATGGAATACCGAGCATCTCTGCAATCAGCACCCCGACCTGGCCACTTCCTCGGTCCTGGGACTGCATGCCGGTAAAGATGACATCAAAGTCCTTATCGCGTGCATACTCAGCGATCATGCCGGCGATCATCAGTGGTTCTTTGGTGCTGACCTCTTCATCCCCAATATGAGCACCGCGATCACATCCCATAGCCAAGGCCTTTTTCATGGTTTCCTTGACCTTGTCTGAACCTATACAGGCAACCGTGATATCTGCATCACCGACCTGCTCTTTAAGCTGAACGGCTTGCTCAACCGCATATTCATCATATTCATTCATTCGCCAGGCAAGATCAGCCTGGTCGTACCAGACACCATTGTCACCCACACGAAATTTTGATTCCATGTCAGGAACCTGCTTGATACAAACCAATATTTTCATATTCACCTCCGCTCTTAGCTCTGCGTTATTCTCTCAACAAGAATCTCTGCAATATCCCTGGGCACGAGTGATTCCTCAACCCCGGCACCTTTCACACCATCTTCAAACATTGTTAAACAAAAGGGGCAATTCGATACCAAAACCGGCGCACCGGTCTGAGCTGCCATATCCACACGGGCAACGTTCATTCGCTCCCCGAGCTTTTCTTCTGCCATAATCCTGCCGCCCCCGGCACTGCAGCAAAATGCATTTTCCCTATTTTTAGCCATCTCCGCGATCGAACCACCAGCGCGACTGATCAGGTTTCGTGGCGCATCATAAATGTCATTGTGCCTGCCGAGGTAACATGAATCATGATAAGTGCAGGAGAGATCCTCACCATTAATCTGAAGTTTCCCGGAATCAATGAGTTGCTCAAGGTATACGGTGTAAAACACGACCTCGGCCTCAAGCCCCAGATCACGGTAATCTTTATTGAGTGTGTTGTAGCAATGCGGACAGGTGGTCACGATGGTCGAAATTTCACTCCCGTTAATCAATTCGACATTTTCCATGGCCAGGCTTTGATAGAGATACTCGTTGCCCATCTTACGCATCGGCTCACCACAACATTTCTCTTCTTTGCCAAGGATTCCGACCTTGACGCCCGCACTATTGCACAAGGTAACAAAACTTTTGGCCACCGAGATATTTCGTTTGTCAAATGAACCGTAACAGCCCGTGAAATAGAGTACATCTAACTCTGCACCGTCTGAAACCAGTGAAACATCCAGTTCTTGAGCCCATTCTCCTCTGGAGGCATAACCCATCCCGAGTGGATTGCCATTAACCTCTGTCTGCTCCATCGCTGTCATCACTTCCTCGCCGGGGAACTCGCCTTCCATCAGTACCAGGCTTCGGCGCATATCAACAATTTTGGAGACATGCTCGATTGATGCAGGGCAGATTTCCTGACAGGCGCGACATGTTGTACAGGACCACAAGACGTCCTTGGTGATAGTGTCGATTAATGGCTGTTCATCTTTGTCAAAGGCAAGATCACCAATCTGATTCACCAGTTTCATCGGCGAAAGCGGTTTATCGGTATTCCAGGCGGGGCAGCGGTCCTGACACCGTTTACATTTGGTACAGGCATCCGCATCGAAAATATCCTTCCAACTCATATCTGCAAGTTCAGTTACCCCGAATGTTTCGGCATCCTCATCTTCCAGATCCAGACTGACCAGTTTACCTTTGGGCCCACGATCGGTGAAAAAGTAGTTCGCACTGGTGGTGAATATATGCCGGAACTTGGTCAGAGGGATAATGGCCAGAAATGCCATAACCATCAACAGGTGTGCCCACCAGAGAATTTTGTGCAGCAGCCTCAGACTCGCTTCATCTGCACCGGATAGCAGATTGGCCACAAACAGCCCGACAGGTGACCAGGCTGCCACCGGTTCGCCCATCTCGGTTACCGCCATTCGGGCACCTTCAATGACGAATCCGGAAATAAGAATTAGAAATAATAAACCGTGCATGATCGCATCATCACGTCCGGTTTCAAGTCCCTCGGGTTTGAGCACATACCTGCGCACCAGAAGCGCGCCGAGCATCAGGATACAAACCAGTCCTGCCAGGTCGAGGGTGATGGAAAAAATCTTATAAAAATTTCCTTTGAGAAAAACATAATCAAATAGCAGGTCGGTAAAATCAGCCTGAATGACGATCAGCGTCGTCCCGATGAAGAGCAGGAAAAACCCCCAGAAGAACAGGCCATGAAACATGCCCGGTAACCGAACTGTCGTAACCTTTTTCTGGAACAGGACATTGTTCACCAAATCGATGGCGCGCGCACCCGGATTATCACTCCTGTTAAGTGGCCCACCCTTTTTGTAAACCAGTACGCGTCGGTAAAAACCATACGCCAACAGGCCCAGGGCGATAACAACCAGCAGGTACATTGGCAGCAGGGTTGTAACACCATGCCCCACATTCCAGTAAATCTCGCGAGTAAATTCCATATCTGACTCCCATCAAGATAATAAAATCACCGACACAAAGCGGATGCTCAGGATACATTCAAATTCCACTCTTTATATAATTTGTTTACGTAAAGGTCAAGACAAAAGCGTATCTTTTAAATCGGAAAACCTCGCCTCTCTCCTGAATTATACGAACATTTTTAATTGACAACCTATTTCAGCACGTGCTATGGTTATCCGTAATATTACGTAAAGGTTAAATCTGTTTTCGATTCCAGGGGAGGAACGGCCATGGCTCAGGCGAATAAAGATGCAGTTCAGATTGGAGAACTGGCAAAACAGCTTGGCATCACCACCAGAACTATTCGCTACTACGAGGAGATCGGCTTGATGGGTGAAACCGAGCGGTTAGGGGGCGAAACCAGAAGTTATGACAACGATGACGTGCTGCGCCTCAAGTTCATCCTCAAACTCAAGGGTCTTGGTATCTCATTAAAAGAGATCAGTGAACTCTCTGATATTTTTGATATTAACAAACAGGACTTCCAAACTATCACCCCCAAACTCATCGAAATCCTTGATCATCATATCGCCATGGTTGATGAAAAAATGGCCAGTCTCTCATCATTGAGAAAAGATATCGTTGATTACCGGGTAAGAATTACCGAGTTTCTCAACCAGCCACACGAAAGTTAATCACCTAACCATTTTCCTCTTATATCCCCGCACAACCCTTTTCACCACAGAGCTGAGCGTGCTGACTCAGATCTTATTGGAGAGGTTCGTCATTTTTTTTAAGTTTTTTTTGTTCCGCTCAGTGTTATAAGATCAGTCCTGAAACAAAAACCTGACTTTACAAAAGGATCGCAAACTAATGCTTGGAACAATCGTCAATGCGCTTGCCATTATCGCCGGCAGCATCGCAGGCGTTATGCTGAAAAAAGGAATCCCTGAACGATACAAGGAAATCGTCATGAGCGCGGTCGGTCTCTCCGTGATGCTCATTGGCATAAAAAGCGCGCTGAGTTCGGACGATTTAATGATTGTTATTTTTTCGGTGATCATCGGAGCTTTTATTGGTGAATTTCTGGGTATCGAAGCACACCTTGAATCATTCGGCAGTTATATAGAAAAAAAAGTTTCCTCAAAATCCTCTGATACCGGCTCGTTTGCCCGCGGCTTCGTAACGGCAAGTCTGGTTTTCTGTGTGGGCTCAATGGCTATTGTGGGATCACTGGAAAGCGGTTTGACCGGAAACCACCAGACACTTTTTGCCAAGTCAATCCTCGATGGAGTGACGTCAATTATCTTCGCCTCCACCATGGGTATCGGTGTACTGTTCTCAAGTGTAGCGGTTTTTATTTACCAGGGAGCAATCACCCTGAGTGCGGTGGTAATGAAAAACTTTCTGGTCCCTGAAACCATTTCCCAAATGACCTCGGTTGGCGGATTGCTGATATTGGCCATCGGCCTCAACCTGCTCAATATTACCAAAATCAGGATTGGTAATTTAATACCCGGTATCTTTCTACCGCTTCTCTACTACCTGGTAATGCAGGTCTGGTAGCGCAGCTGTCCTACTTGAGTCCGACCGAGCGTAAAATTTTTCTTTTTACACCCTGAACCAGAAAGGGGGTATACCGTTTTTTCTCTTTGAGGATTGTGGCAAACAATTCTCTTTTACGCTCTGGCGGTGTCTCCCGTTTCTGTGGTTTAAGGGACAAGGCTTCAGCCTTACATGCGGTAATACAGGCCCCGCACCCCAAACACTTTGACTCATCGAGCCGCGATGTTTTTAGTTGCTTCTTCTCCGATGTATCAGCAATCATTTCTATTGCCTCAACGTTGCACGCCTTGGCACACATGCCACATCCTTTGCAGCGGCTTGCGTCCATTTCCAGGGTGTAGGAGGCTTTGGCAACCCCGGCGGGATAGCCTCTGATGACACCACCGAGTAGCTCACAGCAGCAGGAACAGCAGTTACAGATAAATGAAGGCTTGTGGCGGATATTATCGGTGATATGGGTAAGATTGAGTTTCTGTGCCCGGGCCAGGATTTCCAGCAATTCCTCAACGCTCCGATGCTCGGCAAAACCACGCCGTACCATAAACCTGGCAGCAGTACCGAGTGAAATGCATATTTCAGTCGTCGGTGCATTTTTATCACAACTTTTATTGAGGTGTTCTTTCTTGTGTCGGCAATAACACATGCCGATCGCACCATAGCCTGCCTTTTTAATAATTTCCCGCGCACTTTCATAAGGAGTAACCACCGATTCAACCGGGATATGATCTTCGTAGGGCAAAGCGCGGGTCAATGGCGTCTTGCTGGCAAACATCTCCTGCCCCATCCGGTTATCCGGGTCCTCAAAAAGATACTCATGCATCAGTTGCGCCAATTCTTCAACCGGCAGATCCTGCCGCTGTTTCATGAAGGTAAATTCGAAAAATCCGATGAGTCCCGGCATCAGCAGATAGTAGGCACCTCCCTTGAATTTCAAGTCCATAACCAACCCCTTCTGAGCCATCTCTTCAAGTATTCCAGACAGCACATCCGGTTTCATCCGGGTTGCCCGCGCAAGCTCAGACAGGGAGGCTTCCTGCAGGGGAAATCGTGAGGCAACAAAGGCCTCTTCCTCAGAAAAAAGAATCGACAGGATCTTTCTCAAGGTCTCGGAATCGGGAAGCCCGATCGGATATTGATTGAGTCGATCGATGAGTGGAACGATATTACTTTTTCCGTTGAAATGATGTCCCATCTAGTTGGCTCCCTTCACTATGGATTCATGGTATATTCATCCTGCAGCGGTAAAATCACTTCACGCCACAGATCATTAAACGTTTCTTGCTGCTGAGCTGGCTTCTGTATCATGGCTTTGTACCGTGCTTCCTGGTCCTCAGAAAGTTCATATGACAAAACCATATTCAAACTGGCCCGGGAGAAGTCTGTCACCAGGCAGGAGAAGATTGCCTCAACCAACGTGGGCTGTTGCCCCTCCAACTGAGCTGCCTCGAGTATAAGCTGCGCATAAACCACCAGGGTGAACAATTCTCCGGCCGCCAACATGTAATCAACATTTTTTACCTGTTCCTGGTCAGGAGGTGTCGCAACAAGCATTTCCCGTAACAGGTCAACCTGCTTCTTGAACAATGTTACATTTTCACTGGTGAAGTGTTGATATGCTCGTTCATAATCGGGAAATCGAATGGTGGCAAGGCCACCGGTTTTCTGCTGGAACAGGTAGGTTTCATCACTTGGTTCAGACCGCCGTCCGATTTCGGGATAGTCTACCGGTGAAAAGAAATAATTTTTCACAAATTTAATGATCAGGGCCATATTCACATGCTCGGTGCCCTCAAGTTTTGGCAGCATACCGATGTCCCTGATCGCCATCTCGAAATAGGTATCCTGTTCATATCCTTTGGCGGCAATAATTTCATGAAGCATGTCGATCACCTGCTCACCCTGTCCGGTAACCTTCATTTTCACAACCGGGTTAAACAGGAGGTACCGTCGATCATCATCGGAAGCGACTTGCAGGTAATCTACAGTTCTCCAGGCAAACATTTTCATCGCAGCCAAACGAACATATGATTCGACGAACAGTCTTCTGACATGCGGAAAATCAGTGACCGAACGGCCATAGAGTCTTCGTGCGCTGGCATGGTTCAACGCTTCATAAAAAGCATGAGTGCAGATGCCAACCGAGGCACAACCCAACTCAAATTTGCCGATATTGATTGTATTGAGTGATGAGTTCCAGGCGTGCTCACCAGTTGATATAATATCCTCATCCTTGACGGGGTAATCGTTCAACCGGTATTCCGCAACGTAAGCCTGTCTCACTCCTGAAGTATCGATTTTCTTCACACAATCGTACTGCGGTTGATCTGGTTCAGCGGTAAAAAATACATATTCACCAGAATCCTTATACTTACCGAAGGTCGAGACAAGGACCGCACAATTCCCATTGCCGATATAATATTTTGAGCCATTGGCAAGATACCCACCCGCCGGGTTCTTTTCCAAGGTCATCTCGCTTGAATAGAGATCAGCGCCATGGTTTTTTTCCGAAAGTCCGAAGGCAAAAACTCCACCCTGTTTGAGCAGTTGGGCGGTGCGATGTTTGAGTTCCTCATTCTGACCCATCCAGATTGGTCCCAGGCCAAGAATGGTGACCTGCCAGGCGTACCAGTAACAGAGTCCATAGAAACCCAATACCTCATTGTATTCACAGATTCTGCGCATATCCCAGCGATAATTATGATCATTCCCACCATAGGATGCCGGGGTAAGAAGCGTCGCAAAAACCTGCCCCTCTTTGATAAAATCAAGAAAATCCTCATACCAGACCATTGACTGGTCATCCTGCTTGATTCTCGACAACCCTTTATTCTCAAAGAATTCGATGGTTTTTTCCACCAGGGAACGAAACACGGGATCCGTGCATGTAGTTTGGTAATTTTTGGGATTTAATAACATGTTCCACTCCTGCTTTTATAGCATTACGATTCGTTACCAGATTTTGTTAGAGTGCAGTCCTGACGCGATCCCACCGTTTTATCTGCCAGGTTGTATGGGCGACAGCCACCGTATTTCCGCTGACATCGGTCACCTGACTTTTAATTGTAATCGAAACTGATTCCTGGTGGTTAAGTGGCTCCACCACCTTTTGATCAAGTATTTTTTGCTCAACTGCGCTTTCCGAATAGACCTGCGCTTTCGCCTGATAAAGATAATCGATCTCCAACTTCGACATGATCAGCCGGAAGCGCTGGGGATCGAGTGTTGTGAGCAGCAGAAACCCTGCCGAAAACTCCGCCACTGTAGCGATGGCACAGGCATGTATTCCTCTGATATGATTGTGGTTTTTCCTTCGGTATGGGGCAGTTGTCCTGATCTTATTCGGCTCAATATGAGCTAACCTGAAACCATGGGGACGATTAAACGGGATAACCCTGCCCAGCAGGATATTCAACACGCGCAGCCAAAATGGCGAGTACGTTGCTTTGGTGGCCAGTGGCGATAGCAGATTAAATCCATTCATGTGCTTTCTTCCCATTTCCCTTTGATCCGTGACCGAAATTCTTTGCGCTTTAACTCATGCATCTGTGCCACCAAGCGCCTTATGAAACAAGTCCGAGACCTGAGCAAACAATTTTATGGTTTCAAGTGAGCTTTTCAGCCGATCAGAATCATAGAGAAAATCTTTTAAGAACATGATCTCAGATGCTTTCAAATACACATGGAAAGGATCTGTCATGGAATTCCCGAACAGCTTATTAATGATCTCGGCAATTGAATACTTTGTGATGTACGGTCGTATCTGATTGGCCCGTACCAATGTTTTCGAAATATAAAACAGGATGATATCATCGACATTTTCAACCTTCTTACGATGACCGGGAAGAATAGTCCGATCCTGAAGAGAACAAAGCTTGATGATGGACTGGCAATAGGCCTGGTAATTATTGAACCGGCCACCCTGCTCCAGATCCACGTCCAGAAGCGGCGATTGGAAAATACCTTTGAGCAGCGTATCTCCGGTAATCGCCCACTCTGAGGTGGCATATACCAGATCACTCTGTGAATGACCGGCACAACCAAGCACTTCTACCCCAAGACGTTCTGGGATATCGCTTTCAGCGATCCTGAAATTATCCGGTAGCGGCGGAAATAACACCCCCCGGTAAAATGATGCCCGCAGATCATCCAGGTAGTGCTCATCAAAACCCATTTCGGTGAGCAGCTGGTACAGACTTTCCATCCGCTCGTCACGTTGCTGGATTTTCAGCACATCGCGAAAGGGCAGATAAACCGTGGCTTCGGTGTTTTTTTCAAGCCAGGAGGATTGACCGTAATGGTCGAGGTGACAATGGGTAACGATAACGTGTTTGAGCCGGTCAAGACTGATCTCTTTTTGGAGAAATTCCTGAGCGCGCTCAGTGGGTGGACCGGTATCAAACAGGACCAGATCTCCGTCAAGTTCTACCGTATAACAATGGACCGGCCCCACCATATAGGGAGTATCTACCGTATGCTGTGTTGGTATCATTCCCGCCCCATGCCATTATTTTTCGGAACGCTCAGACAATACACCCCCCTGAACTCAAAGTGAGCTCAGGGGGGTGAGTGATTAGCCAAACAGGTATTTTTCTTCTTCGCACGCAACTTCAGCGAGCAGACGTTTTGCCGCCAGCAGGCCGGTTGCATCATACTTTGCAAAGCGTCGGCAACCAGAGAGGATCATGGTCAAGGTATCACCCTCTTCTACATAGAAGGCACCTTTGCGTGCAGCAGTACCAATTGCTTCGGTGGCGGTAAAGGTGAATACTTTCACTGCTGCTTTGAGCAGTTCCTGTTTCTTTTCGCTCACCTTCGCAAAACACTTCTCAGCACGAAGCACGGCACTTTCAATGGCGAAAATCTGGATTGCAATATCAGCGGCTGCCATCAGGATTTCCTGCTCTTCGGCAATCTTGTCCATAAATTTCTGAACACCAGTACCTGCAAGAATCAGAAAGAGGGTCTTGATGTTTTTAATAAGCGCTTTCTCGGCAGCAAAGAGCACCGAATCATCAATTTCCTCAAAGCTCGGTGTCATGAGTGATTCAAACGCTTTCATTGCTTCGGCCTGAAGCGGTAGTTCACCCTTCATGGCCTTTCGTAAAATCATACCGGGAATCAGCAGCCGGTTAATTTCGTTGGTGCCTTCAAAAATCCTGTTGATGCGCTCATCGCGATAATAGCGCTCGGCTGGATACTCGCTGCAAAACCCGTAGCCGCCGTGAATCTGGACCACCTCATCAACGGTCTGGGCCAGAACCTCTGAACAGAACACCTTGGAAATTCCGCATTCGGGGGCAAACTCTTCAATACCCTTCTGGTATTCTTCGTAGTAATTGTCAATCCCCTTATCGATGGTGGCCAGTTTGTCATCGAGCAATCCGGCCAGACGATATACCAGAGATTCAGACGCATAAATTGCTGCGGTAAGATCTGCAACCTTTTCCTTTATTGCGCCGAATTTGCTGATCTGGGTATTAAACTGTTTTCTTTCGTTGGCATATTTGATGCCTTCCACCAGCGCCATCTTCGAGGCTCCGGTGACGCCTGCCCCAAGCTTGAAGCGACCGACGTTGAGTACGTTAAAGGCAATCTTATGGCCTTTGCCAATTTCACCCAGCAGGTTTTCCACCGGTACCTTACAATTATCCAGAATAATCTGGGTGGTCGAAGAACCTTTGATTCCCATCTTCTTCTCTTCAGCACCGACAACCAACCCTTCAAAACTTTTCTCTACCAGAAAAGCAGTGAAATGCTCTTTGTCAATCTTGGCAAAAACCGTAAAAAGTTCAGCAAATCCACCATTGGTAATATACTGCTTGGTACCGTTGAGGATGTAGTGCTTGCCATCTTCTGAGAGCACGGCACTGGCCTGGGCACCAAGGGCGTCACTTCCAGAGCCTGGTTCGGTCAGACAATAGGCGGCACACCATTCACCGGAGATGATCTTCTCCAGATATTTTTCTTTCTGCTCATGGGTTCCATAGTAAATAAGCGGCAAGGTACCGATGCCGGTATGAGCGGCATAGGCGACAGAAAAAGAACCACCCTGAGATACCTTTTCGGCAACCAGCATACTTGAGGCTTTGTCCAATTCAAGCCCGCCATATTCCTCGGGCGCATCCATCATCAGCAACCCCAGCTCACCACATTTCTGCATTCCCGCAACGACCAGATCAAAATTCTGTTTATCGATCTCTTCGATATGAGGGACAATTTCATTTTCGACAAACTGTTCGGTGGTCTCTGCGAATTGACGCTGCTCATCACTGAAATCTTCAGGAGTAAACACATCCTCACAGGCCACATCGGCAATCAGATATTCACCACCTTTAAAAATTTTCTCTGCCATATCATCACCTTCTGATCAAGTTGACCAATTAAAGTCTTTCGAAAAGTCCCGCAGCGCCCATACCACCGCCAATGCACATCGAGACTAAGCCATATTTCAGATTTCTGCGTCCCATTTCATGGAGCAGCGTTGTCGTTAATTTAGCACCGGTACAGCCCAGTGGGTGGCCAAGAGCAATCGCCCCGCCATTGACATTCACGATGTCTCTGTCCAGACCAAGTTCCTGGATTACGGCCAGAGCCTGAGCAGCAAACGCCTCATTCAACTCTATCAACTGGATATCATCCTGTTTGAGTCCTGCAAGCTCCAAGGCCTTTGGAATTGCAGCCACGGGGCCAATTCCCATCACCTCTGGCGGCACTCCCTTTACCGCAAATGACAGATATCGAGCCATGGGATCTTTGCCCAGTTCCTTGAGGAAGTCCTCTGAAACGATCATTGCACACGCCGCACCATCGGTCATCTGTGAGGAGTTACCTGCCGTAACCGGACCGCCGACTTTAAAAGCCGGCCGTAATCTGGCCAGTGTTTCAACGGTCGTTCCCGGGCGAACACCATCGTCCACCGTGACCTGCTCCTTGACCCTGGTCATTTTGCCATCAACCAGTTTATCAATTTCGATTTCGACCGGGATGATTTCATCAGCAAAGGTTCCCGATTCGATCGCTTTTGCCGCTTTAGCGTTACTCTGGACGGCAAACTCATCCATCATCGCCCGGTCAATTCCATATTTTTCTGCCACCAGCTCAGCTGTCACGCCCATTGACGAGAAGGCCTCCGGCCAGTCCACCATCATCCCGGGATTGGCACTGTATTTCAGCCCGCCCAGTGGTACACATGACATTGACTCGACCCCACCGGCGATGATACAGTCCGCAGCCCCAAGCATTACCCGCTCGGCAGCCATGGAAATCGTCTGCAGTCCTGATGAGCAGAAGCGATTAATCGTCTGTCCCGGTACCTCGATGGGTAGACCGGCTTTCATCGCCGCTACCCGGCCGACATTCATACCCTGTTCCGCCTCGGGGAATGCGCATCCCAGGTACACATCCTCAACTTTGGCAGGATCAACACCCGTGCGTTCAACCAGACCGCTGATTGCAATAGCCGCCAGGTCATCCGGACGCATGTCTTTGAATTTCCCTTTGTTTGCCCGGCATCCCGGTGTCCGGTAACTGGCAAGTACATAGGCTGTTTTCATGATATATTCCTCTCTTGTCGCCTTGCGTTTTTGACGAGATCAGTTTCTGAGCGGTTTACCTGTTTTCAGCATGTGCTGGATTCGCTCAGCTGTTTTTTTGTTGCCACAGAGTTTTAGAAAACTTTCACGTTCAAGCTGGAGCAGATACTCTTCAGTAACCAGTGTACCGGAGTTCACATCACCACCGCAGATCACGTCGGCAATCACACCCCCCATCTCTGCTTCATATTCAGTGACAAAATTACCCATCATCATATTCCAGAGCTGGCTCTTGATGCTCGCTGCTACGTTCCTGCCTGGTACCGGAATATTTTGCAGCGGCTTCTGGGGGCGATAATTAACCGCCAGGCCCAAGACCTTCTGCTTGGCATCAGCAATCTGCCGATCAATATCCATGGAGATACTGTCACCATCCCGCATATAGCCCATTCCTTTGAGCTCGGCGGCTCCCATGGAGACCTGAGCCATGGCGATCTGCTTGAAATTTTTGAATATAAACGGTTGCACGTCAGTATCGAACTTTTGCGAGAGCTCGACTGCCCTGAGACACATCTCCTTGGTACCGCCGCCAGCCGGCAGCAGTCCGACTCCGATTTCGACTAATCCCATATAGGTCTCTGCATACGCAGTGATTGAATCGGCATGGAGACAGAACTCACAGCCGCCCCCCAGGGTCATGTTAAACGGTGCGGCCACAACCGGGACTCGCGCATATTTGACGGCCATTGTCGCCTTCTGGAAGGAGCGGAGCACCATGTTAATGTCATCAAAGGCTCCTTCTGCCAGTGCCACGGCCAGCATCATCAGGTTCGCCCCAACTGAAAAATTAGCTCCCCGGTTGGCAATTACCAGGCCGGTTCCTTCTTCCTCGGCCCGCTTGATGGCCTTGTGCGTCATGGCCAAGATATCACCACTGATGGCATTCATTTTCGAATGGAACTCAAAGCAGAAAACACCGTCGCCCAGATCTATTACTGAACAGTTCGCGTTTTTCTCAACGACGCGATCCGCTTTTTTCAGGATTTCCAGTTGGATCTCGCCTTCTTTGAGCGCCACCGGCTTGTAAACTTTCTCCAGTACATCAAAATATTCTTTGGTTCCATCGTCAGCAAACCGATAAAAAGAGTCGAGCCCCTTCATGAATTCAGGCACCGCGATTCCGTCTTTTTCTGCCCGCTTCACAAAGGATCCGACCCCGATTGCATCAAGCATTTCAAACGGTCCGATTTCCCAGTTAAACCCCCATCGCATGGCATTATCAATATTTACAATATCATCAGCTATTTCAGGAATACGATTGGCTGCATAGATCAGGGAATCCCGCAACGTACACCAGGCATACTGGGCGCCTTTGTCAGCTCCGCCAACTACACTCTTGATGCGTTGCCCGACATCATCCACCTGTTTGACCATCTGGATCGAAGCGAACTTGGGTTTTTCCAACGGCTTGTATTCGCCACTTTTGTAATCGAAGTAAAAAATCTGTCGTTTGCCATCGACCATTTCTTTCTTGTAAAAGCCCTGCTTGGTCTTGTTGCCGAGCATTTTCTTCTCTATCATCTGGGCCATGAAATCTGGGAGTTTAAAGACATCCCGTTCTTCATCTTCTGGAAGCTGGTCATAAGAGTTGGTACCGACATGAGCAAGGGTATCGAGTCCGACCAGATCCGCGGTTCTGAAAGCTGCACTCTTCGGACGACCGGTTGCCGGACCCGAAACAGCGTCAACTTCCTCAACCGTCATGTCAAGTTCCTGCATGTGCTGAATACCCTTGTAGATTGCATAGACACCAATACGGTTGGCGATGAAATTCGCGGTATCTTTGGCGTACACAATACCCTTGCCAAGTCGCTTACTCATGAAATCAGCCATTCCCTGGACCACTGCGGGGTCAGTATCCTTACATGGCACGATTTCCATCAATCGCATGTAGCGCGGTGGATTGAAGAAATGAGTAACGAGAAAATTTTTCCGTACTTCAAGAGGCAGCGCTTCTGCCATTTCATTCACTGAAAGACCGCTGGTATTGGTCGACAGAATCGCTCCTTCTGAAAGATGGGGAAGGATTTTTTTCAATAGATCAAGTTTGATCGGCATGTATTCAACAACCACCTCGACGATCCAGTCACATCCAGCGAGCTTCTCCAGATCATCTTCAAGATTACCCACTTCGATCTGCGTGGCATACTCTTTAAGATAAAATGGTGCCGGCTTCATCTTCAGCAGCCCATCCAGACCAGCCTGGGAAATTCTGTTTCTTACTGGTGCACTCTCAAGTGTAAGACCCTTGGCTTTCTCCTGCTCTGTCAGCTCCCTGGGAACGATGTCGAGCATCAGGACTTCAAGCCCTCCATTTGCCAGGTGGGCAGCAATTGTTGCGCCCATGACACCGGCGCCAAGAACTGCAACTCGATTAATCTGCCTCATTTGTCATCTCCATCCTTGTTTTTTTGACCAAACACCAGGCCATTGCCATTAGCCATGTACATTTCTTCGACAATGCCTTTGTATTTATTGTAAATTTCCTTGCGCTTCAGCTTCAGCGTCGGGGTCAGTTCCCCACCCTCTATGGTGAATTCATGGGGAATCAGGGCAAAATATTTGATAGTGCTGTATGGGGGCTGATCTTTATTCAGCTCCTCAATTCTTTCTGTGTAGAGTTTTTGTATACGACTGCTTTTCACCAGTTCTTCTGTATCGAGATAGTCAAGTTGTTCCTCTCGCGCCATGTCAATCAAGCGTTCAAGATTTGGCGTCAGTAGTGCCACCAGGTATGGCTTGCGATCACCGAAAACGATGGCCTGGGAGATATATTTGTCCAGTTTCAGTTCATTTTCGATTGGTTGAGGTGCTATGTTCTTGCCACCAGCCGTAACAATGATTTCCTTTTTACGGTCAATGATGTAGACAAAACCGTCTTCATCAATCCTGGCGATATCACCGGTTCTGAACCAGCCATCATCAAACGCATCACTGGTAGCCTGGTCGTTTTTATAGTAGCCCCCCATAACCTGCGGTCCCCTGGCCAGCAACTCTCCATCTTCAGCGACTTTGAGCTCAGTGAGATCAAGCGGTTTGCCAACTGAATCAAAACGTACCTCATCAATACTGCTCAGGGTCAGAGCCGGGCTTGTCTCGGTTAAGCCATAGCCATTATAGACCGGGATCCCAATCGACCACATGAACTCGTTGATAGTCTTGTCCAGGGGTGCTCCACCACAGATGAACCCTTTGAGCTTGCCGCCAAAACGGGCTCTGATTTTCCTGAAAACCAACCGGTCGAAAAAGCGATATTTCAAGCCAAGCAAGCCAACCGGCTCTTTACGAATGTACTTCTTATTGACATACTCTCGGCCAACGGCTAGCGCCTGGTGGAAGAGATTTTTCCGAAATGAGCTCATCTGGTGAGCACTCTCGAACACCCGTGAATAGATCTTCTCAAAAAGACGCGGGACACTCACCATCCAGGTTGGCTGTATCTCGACCATATTTTCCATTACCTTTCTGACATCCTCGGCAAAGGCAACATGCTGACCACTGAGTAGCGTGGCATAGTATCCACCAGTGCGTTCCAGTACGTGGCTCAAGGGGAGAAAGCTGAGGAACGTTTCACTTTCGGTAAGCGCACCCAACTTCTTGAGCCCGTACTGGGAATTGCACATCACATTGTATTGTGTGAGGATCACCCCTTTGGGAACACCGGTTGTTCCGGAAGTGTAGATGACCGTTATGGTGTCCTTCTGGGTAATTTTATCGATCCGCTCTTCAATTTCCTGCTTCTCATCTTTCGCTAACGGGGTAGAAACTTCCGAGAGCTGGTACTGGGTGTATACCGGAAAGCTCCGATCACCCATAAACCGCTCGTAAGAGATCACCAGCTCAACGCCGGGGATTTCATCCCGTACCGACAGCAATTTTTCATACTGCGCCTTGGTCGACACAAAAACGATGCGTGCATCACAATGATTGATGATGTACGCAGCTTGCTGTCCGGTGTTGGTAGCGTAAATCGGTACGGTGATACCACCGGCACTCTGAATACCAAAATCGGAGATTGCCCACCCAAGGCGGTTCTCAGAAAAAATCGCCACCCGGTCCCCCGGTTTCATGCCAGCTTTGGCTAACCCCCGTGCCAGCAGCAAAACCCGATCATAAAACTCCTGATACGTAAGTGACAGGTAGGTGTCCTGTTTTTTGTAACTAATTGCGGTACGCTGCCCGAATTTCTGGGCATTGTCCTTCAGAATTGCCGGAATTGACTGGTATGACAGAAAGTCCATGATTCCACTTCTCCTTGGGAAAAAGCTCTCGGTTCCAATCATGCATCTACGATTTTTTCCATCCTCTTCTTCCGACTGTATACCTTACCTTTACGTCCAAGTCAACCTGATTTTTCAATAGCCCGAAACCGGTCTGTTCCTGACCCGCTCTGCGAGCTATTAAATGGCTACTTAATTTTACTATAACATCAATAAAATAGCAAGTTAGCAATGAAAAACAAACCCTTTCAGAGAGCGCCTGGGAAGTACTTCAGCACGAGTTAGCATCAACCATGCTAGTATATTCTTTACGTAAAGTAGATTGCACAGAGAAATTCACCCGAAATTGACATCTTTACCGTTATATTTCGCACTCTCCAATCGATTTCACCCATGGAATACGCTGTAATCAAACATGCTTCGGAAGACAGGGTGGCGGTGCGGTGTGTCTTGACCATGTTCTATGGTTCGTCATGGATAGAGACAGTGGCTGCGATCAGAGCGAGACTCAATAAACTGCGGCGGGTTGAGACGATTACGTGTAACGGTAAAAAAATAATGAGAATAGCAAGCATGGAAGCGCCAACCATACACCTGTGTTTCGAGAGAAATTACGCACGCTCCCCTTTAGATAACTCCTTGCCCGGAAGAGAACCTACCGCCCCGGTAACAGCGGATTGCAATCTTTAATGGTCACCCTGCCCTGGAGCATATTTCCTTTAGAGTATTCACTGAAGATACAGGTGTTGGTCTTGGGATCGTAATTTTCAATCCAGAGATTGTCATCCTTCCACGTTGCCCCCAGGTGCATTTGTCCCTCGGGTACATGTATCGTCATTACTCCGCCATATCGTTTCACAAACACCTGTTGAAGTCCGAAATAATAGGTCACCCAACCAACAACCAGCACCACTGCTGCTGCGATGAGCGCCACTTTGAGCTTTTCAGCTTTAATACCGAGAAGGTAGATAATCAAACCGACAAGCAGGAAGAGTACAAACCAATAGAGATAGGTAATCATCGCCGAGCTCCCTTTACCAGGATGCACGCGACTGCTGCTTGTGAGCGTACATCAGGTTGAATGTTAGTTAATCATATGCGCGTACGAGTTGCGCGCATTCTTCACTTTGCAGAAAGGTTATGAGGTCATAAACGCCCTGGTACACCAACTTCCCACATTCAGCCATTTGAGCCTCTTCACCAAACCGGTCGCGCAAGACCTGACAATTTCTCGTCTCATGTTTTTCAGAGAACAGCTCCATAACCTTTGCGCCCAGAGTTGCAGGAACGTCCCAGCTGCCACCTGGTTGTCTCCTGCCATAGAAATGTCCAATCACAATCAGACAGCCGGAAATAACACCACAAGTCTCAAAGAACGTCCGGCCAAAGCCGCCACCAAACGCGGTGGCATGAGCAATCGCCTCAACAGATCCGTCCCCGATGGATTCTAGACAGGCCGCAACCACCGCCTCGGCACAATGATAACCACCATTAAAATAACCCTGTGCCAACGTAGCGGCGGACTCAGCTGAAATATCTTCAAACATTAATCTCTCTCCTATACGGCAACCGGGGCCGGTATGTTTGGGTCGGGATTATAGTCGACCAGTTCGAAATCACTGTAATCAAACGCAAACAGATCCCTCACATCCGGATTAATCCGCATGGTTGGAAGTGTCCTGGGCGTTCTTGTCAGTTGGAGCTGTGCCTGCTCGAAATGATTCGAGTAAAGATGCAGGTCACCAAAGGTATGAACAAAATCTCCCGGCTCAAGACCCAGAACCTGAGCAATCATCATGTTTAACAGGCTGTATGAGGCTATGTTAAATGGTACCCCTAAAAATACATCGGCACTTCGTTGATACAGCTGGCAGGAGAGCTTTCCCTCGGCCACATAGAACTGGAACAGACAATGACAGGGGTGCAGGGCCATTTTATCGAGATCTGAAACATTCCAGGCACTGACGATGTGGCGCCGGGAATTCGGGTTGGTCTTCAACACCTTGAGCAACTCGGTCACCTGATCGATACCACCACCGTCAGTTGTGGGCCAGCTCCGCCATTGATGCCCGTAAATCGGCCCAAGCTCACCCTGTTCATCCGCCCATTCATCCCAGATACTTACCTTGTGCTCTTTGAGATAGTGGACATTCGTCTCACCCTTGAGAAACCAGAGCAGTTCGTAAATTATTGAGCGAAGGTGTAATTTTTTTGTGGTCAGACACGGAAAACCTTGAGACAGATCAAAGCGTATCTGTCTGCCAAAAAGTGACCTGGTTCCTGTCCCGGTTCTGTCTCCACGATCAGTACCGTTATCAATAATATCCTGGAGCAGGTTTAGATATTCACGCATAAGTCTTCCTCCGGGCAATCAAGTTACTATAAAAAGAGTGTTATATGGTTCGCAGGTGAACTGGTCTGATCTACCACTGGTAACCGTGATGATATTTGAATCCTCTTCCACACTGAGACAAGGTCAAAAACCTCACTATTGAGCACTATCGCAAAACGCATTTACCGCTAATCCGTCGCTCTGAAAAACAATTATATTACAGATCAGATCTTTGTCACCCGTTACCTGTGCAATATCCTCATATTTTTCGAAAAATGGAGATAACCTCCTGATAATCGGCAGTAAACCTTTATAAGGTGAACCATCTCGAACTAGATACCGCCTGGCGGCTCAGAGAAGCACGTCGATGAACCTGCGAGTAAAAAAGTCAGGAAAGAGTCAAAAGAAAAAGGAAAATCATTGACAAAGCGCAGGAGTGGCGAGACAAATCTCCCGGTATTTTTCCCCTGCTTCCCGGTGTCCAGCATCAGCCGATTGCTTAAGGAATTCAGCGGATTCCCTGGGATTCTGTTCTGCCAATGCCAAGCCAAGAAAGTATGCAGCATCCATGTGGTTTGCCTCTGCAGCATAGCGGAGCCAATACAACGTTTTATCTCGATTTCCCATGTTGAGATAAAGCATCCCCAAGTCAAACGGTGCATCGTGATGCCCGCCTCGGGCCGCCTGCTCAAGCCAGAAGACGGATCTACGCCAATCCTTCTCCACCTCGAGAAATCCACGGAAGTAGAGGTGGCCGAGGGTATATTGGGCCTCAATGATACCGCGATGCGCATCCTGGATTAATCGCTGAGAACCACCATCTGCCGCCTTCAAATCGGCTGGAGTGCTGAAACAGAAGAGGCCACCGAATAATGCGACGATAATTGCAATATATATTCGGGAAATTTTAGTCATTGCTCAGGGGCTCAAGGGTGGTTCGAGGGCCAGGATGAGGAGCGCCCTCACTCCCCGAGGAGTGCGGTTCTGAAGGGTAATAGTGCCACCATGCAGGTGAGCAACTTCACGAACAAAATTAAGCCCCAAACCGGTGCTTTTCTTACCACTGTCAGGACGCTGAAGAGAAAAGAATTTCTCGAAGATCCGCTGGGTGGCGTACGGTTCTATACCAACTCCCTGATCCACGATTTCGATCATCAGATGAGAACCTTCCTGTCTGCATTGAATCGAGATGGCGCCACCCTCCTCACTGAAATCAATACTATTCTGTAACAGGTTGACCAAGGCCCGGTGAAGCAGAAATGAATCACCGGTCAACGTTACATCCTCCAAGGCAACCGACACCGAAACGGACTTGCGGGTCATCACCGATTCAAGTCCCTCGACCACGGTATTGACTAACCCTTTGAGTGATACCGGTTCCATCTTCACCAGCTTCTGTCTGTTTTCAAGGGCTGCCAGTTCAAGCATCCGGTCTATGATATCCTGGATCCGCAGTGACTCATTCTTAATATTGTTTAGAAATCGTTTACGCTGGTTCTCCTCCATCGGCTCATCGAGCAATTCGGCAGCACCCCTGATCGCAGACAGCGGGCTTTTAATTTCATGGGTGAGATTCTGGATATATTCCTCCACATATTTTTTCCCTTCCAGCGCCTCCTGCATCTCCTTGAATGCCGTTCCCATCTGAGAAATCTCACTTTTGCCAAGCTCGGGAAAGGGTGGTCTTGAACCATCGGTCATACCAATTGCGTAATCCGTTAAGCGCTTGATGGGCCGGGTAATCCAATAGGAAACAAGATAACTGAACAGACTTGCCACCAGCAGGGCAATCAGGGCGACGGCAACAACCTGAACCTTGGCGTTCTCAACAAACCAGGTAATGTTTGTGGTCGGTTTTCCAACACTGAGCACCCCGACAATTTCACCGTCAACTTTTATGGGGGCTGCAACGAACAGAACCGATGAGTTTTCGTCATCGGGAACATTTCTGGTTGTTCTTGCCCCATATTTGCCACTGAGTGTCAGATGTACATCGCGCCATTGTGCATAATCCTTGCCGACGTTTTCTGGAAAACGCGAATCAAAGGTTACGACACCGTTGCGATCGGTCATGTATATTCGGGTATCAACCGACTTTTTGAGCAGTTGGTAAATCTGTGCAGAAACTGACCGCTGATACACTTCTGCAAAGGTGTCATACCAGAGCGTTTCATCAAAGCTGCCGTTGCTCATCTCGATGCCAACCGCTGCAGCCAGTATATTGGCCTGATCCACCAGCGGATCCTCTACCCCTTCAAGATAGCGTGTCCGCATGTTATCCAGAATCCAGTCGAATGGATAGTAAAGACAGACGATACTGATGGTCAGATAACAAAAGAAAATCCTGGTCGATACTTTCATGCAGTGATCTCCAGTGAATACCCGACACCTCGATGAGTAACAATCGGATCATGGTCCGCTCTGATCTGCTTAAGCTTCGCTCTGATATTTTTTATATGGGTATCAACAGTCCGGTCCATACTCGCATCGGGCTCATCCCAGGCCCGATCCATTAACTGGTCACGACTGAATACGCGACCCGGCTGTTCTATAAAAACTGCGAGAATATTATACTCATACTTGGATAGCTCAAGCACCGTTGCACAGTATTTGATCACCCGCTTGTCACGATCCAGTTGAAACGAACCGTTTTCAGACGCGTGAACACTGGTCTGCCCCACCCGTCGCAATACCGCCTTGACCCGGGCAGAGAGCTCGCGCGGACTAAACGGCTTCACCACATAATCATCGGCACCGATCTCAAGGCCAACCACCCGATCAATTTCATCGGATCGGGCAGTGAGAAAGATGATGGGAACGGTCGACCAGGTTCTGATTTGCTTGCATAATTCAATACCGCTGATATCGGGCAATCCAATATCAAGCACAATCAATTCAACGGGCTGCTCCTCAAGGATCGTGTTGACCGGCAGACCGGCATGACTGCAGACCACGCGGTAACCATCGGTTTCAAGCGCATACTGAATAGTCTCCGCAATGGCGGGTTCATCCTCTACTACCAGAATTACACTGCCCATATATTCCTCGCTCTTCAGGTGATCTTCCCTGTTTTACTTTCTGGTATAGCCAAAACAGCGCAGTCAGTGATAGGGTAAGCGTGGAACTCACCAGTATCACCACCTGCGCATGTGCCCAGAATTTTATTGAAAGACTCGTATTCACAGAGTTTACAAGCGGCAGTACCAGCGCGTATCCCAGATACCAGAGCAGCGGTACCAGCAGATAGAGCAATGAGCTACCGCGATTGCTTTTTCTCCCATTGAGCACACATGAAACCGATATATAATAAATTATCAGTGCATTATAGTAAATAACCACGCCACTCAACCGGTGTGCTGTTTCAGGGTTTATGATAGCACCGAGCACTTCCTGTTCGAATGGACTGATGGAGAGCATGATGCGCAGCCCATTTACCAGGATGGTGAACCCGTATGCAGCAACAAGTAACAAGAAGATACTGCTCAGACGCGCCTTCCTCCCGGAAGTCCATAACAGCTGATAGGAGCCCAGACAAAAGATCAGGATGAGGAAATTCACACCCGCACAGGCGGGGGCAATGGCGATGGATTCTGCCAGATTTACCCAGCCCAGGCCCCGTTCAAATTCGAAATGCAGCCCGGTAAGCAGTGAAACCAGTATCGCCAATGGTCTGAGTATCCAGACCAACTGTTCACTGGTTCCATTGCTATAATGATATTTCAGGAGCAGCGCAGTAACCAAAACCGCAACAGATAAAAACCAACGATTATGCTGAAATGCGACCATTCTCATTTGCGCCCCTGCCACTGAGCTTTCTTTTTCCGTTCATCCTTTCGCTGCAGCCAGCCGATCAACAACAGGGCCGTACCCAACAGCACAAGCGTTATCAGACCGGGTTCCGGAACTTTGTTCATGCCGCCCCCGACTGCCAAATTAGACACTCCTTTCGGCAGCGTCAGTGGCTGCTTTACATCCTGGCTCTGGCCACTCGGGTTTCTGATAATTTCGTCTACTGCCACAAAAGAGGTGAACTTCGTTAACAGGTTGTAGGATAGACCCAGCTCAACAATCTTCTCCCGGTTCTCATTGGTAGCGTCCCGGCTCTGAAAATCGGATAATCGGGAGATTCTTGCCCGGGCCCACAGGTATTCCAACCCTTCTGAAGCTTCACGCTCCACTGCTCCCTGCCAATCAATCTCCTGTCGAAAAAAACCCTCACCGTTGGTTCCGGTCAACACGACAGTTCCATCCTCCGCTTCCCGCCATTTACCGAACACTATCACCGGTCGCGAACCAAACAGATCTGGAATTGCAAGGGGTTCAACGTCATAAGCCTGAATATTCTCAAACCCAACTTCTATATCTGTAAGCACCGGATTTTGGATATATTCACGAAATCTCTGCGCGACCGGTAGTGCCTCTTCAGGTTTGGTCACCACAAAGGTATCGCCCTGACCGGATTTGGCTAACCCCTCAATCAGATAACGATTAACACTAGAGCCAATACCAAAAGCAAATACATTGGTTTTGTGCAAGTTCTGCGACACCGCTTCAAATACTTCACGCTCGGCACTGACATAACCATCAGTAACAATAACTAAACTTCGCGACACGCCCTCCTTTCTCGGCAATTTCAACGCCCGTTTCATTGCGCTTAAGAGCTCTGTCCCCCCTCCACCTTCGCTGTCGGAGATGAACCTGGCCGCCTGTTGAAGATGTGCTGGCGTCGCAGGGACCGATTGCGGTGCGTACATTTTCGAATCTCCTGCAAAAAGCATCACATTAAAACTGTCCGTTGGATCTAGATTGACAATCAGGTTTTCCAGGAGTTTTTTTGCCGTATCAAGGGGAAAACCGTGCATCGAACCAGATACATCAACTACAAAAATGTATTCTCGAGCCGGAATGATGCTAGATTCCACCCGATCAGGAGGCTGAGCCATCAGCAGGAAGTAGTTTTCTTTCTGACCACGTTGCACAATCAACCCTGAATTAATCTCTTTTCCGGCAAGTTGATAATTAAGAATAAAATCCCGATCACCAGAGAACTGCACAGGGTTGGCGAGGCGGATTTGAGCCACACTTGGTGCTTCAAAATCCACCTCGGTATCATGGGTTTTACAACCAACCGCTGCCAAGTCTATACCGGTGTTAAGCCGTACCGAGATATTAAACTCCGTTCTTGGCTTGCTGCCTGCTTTAAGATAGGGGTTTTTACTCCAGGACTGGCCAGGTATTGCAGCCTTTAACTCAGCACCACTGACATACCGCGGACCGACTACCGTTGGGTAGACAAATTCATAAACAGTATCCTGCGGCACCAGGAGTTCGGTATATTTCAGTTCTATTATGATGGTATCGCCCGGCATCACATTGGCGACCTCCATCTGAAAAACATTGGGACGTTTCTGCTCCAGAAGCGAGGCGTTCTTACCTTGCTGTTTTGCGGTATTGAATATCTGCTTTGCCTCCTCTTTCTCTTTGATCTTGGCGTGAGTAACCCGATCTCCGATGGTCATGGTCATACCATGGACCGCAGCACTGGTTGAACCGGGGAAAATATAGCGACCGCTGATCGGCTGCCCCCCCATGTTAGCATACTCCTGTCGCACCTCAACATGGGCGATAACCCCTGAAATGTTGACCGTTACCTCGGTCGATTTCAGGGGAAACTGATCCAGATTCGAGTCACCCTCTTCCACAAAAAAATAGGGCGAAAGATGATCTATTGTTTCCTCACTGCAGTAGCCATAGCCGCTCATTATGATCATGAGTGATAGTGTCATCACTGCCAATTGCTTCCTCATTGCCACCTCCTGGATTTATGTTTTATGAGTCAATAACTGGTTCCAGACTATCCTTCACAGATGAACGGGGAGTGAACCATATATGAAAAATCAGTGAAAAAGTATCGGAGCTTTCATAATTGTAAAAAGCAGGTATTATTGGCGGTAAGGATTTGTTATTTCGGTTATAATTGGTGCATCATTTACTTCAACCAGCGGAGGGAACATGGATATTCTAAAGGCGCTTGGCATCAACGAGGAAAATAGTGGGGCCTCCACTGGTACCCGATGGCTGCAGCCACAGGAGAAAAACATACTGGAGGTGCACTCACCGGTGGATGGTTCCCTGCTGGCAACGGTAAATCAGGCAACCGAGGATGAATATCAGCAGTGTCTCGATTCGGCAGTTCAGGCATTTAAGCAATGGAGACAGGTCCCACCACCCAGGCGTGGTGAAATTGTCCGTCAAATCGGTGAGGCATTGCGGGCCAAAAAAGAACCATTGGGGGCGCTGGTGTCCCTTGAAATGGGCAAATCTCTCCAGGAAGGGTTTGGTGAAGTGCAGGAAATGATAGACATCTGCGATTTTGCCGTTGGCCAATCCCGCCAGCTCTACGGCTTCACCATGGCCACGGAGCGGGTTGAACATCGTCTCTATGAACAGTACCACCCGCTGGGTGTTGTTGGTATTATCACTGCCTTTAACTTCCCGGTAGCGGTCTGGTCCTGGAATGCAACTCTGGCAGCAGTCTGTGGCGATGTTTGTGTCTGGAAACCTTCTTCAAAAACCCCGCTCACCGCAATCGGTGTACAACATATCCTGGCGGATATCATCAGGGATAATGATCTGCCCGAAGGTCTTTTCAATCTGGTCATCGGTTCAGGCAAAACGATCGGAAATCAATTATTGAAGGATCCAAGGATCCCGCTGATTTCTCTTACTGGTTCAACCGGAGTAGGAAGATACGGCGCAGAAACCGTCGCTAAACGATTTGGCAGGACAATCCTGGAGCTTGGCGGCAACAACGCAATCATTGTGACACCGAGCAGCAATCTTAAACTTGCCGTCCCTGCCATCGTCTTTTCAGCAGTCGGCACCACCGGGCAACGCTGCACCACCACCCGGAGATTGATCGTTCATGAGGATATCTATGACCAAGTCAAAGAAGCGCTCGCAACCGCCTATAAAACCCTGAAAATCGGTTCACCCCTGAAAGAAGAAAACCATGTTGGGCCACTCATTGACCAGGATGCGGTTGCAACATATCTCACCGCCCTTGGTGAAATAAAAGCTCAAGGAGGCTCGATTCTCTGCGGTGGCGACGTACTGCAGGGGGAAGGTTATGAATCGGGCTGCTATGTAACACCGGTTATTGCCGAGGTGGAAAACAGTTACCCGATTGTGCAGGAAGAGACCTTTGCCCCCATTCTCTATCTTATACGGTATAATGGGAGTGTAGAGAATGCAATCGCGATGCAGAACGATGTAATGCAGGGGCTTTCTTCCTCAATCTTCACTGATAACCTCAGAGAGGCCGAACTTTTCCTGTCTGCAACCGGTTCGGACTGTGGGATAGCTAATGTGAATATCGGTACATCCGGTGCTGAAATCGGTGGAGCGTTTGGTGGTGAGAAGGAGACGGGAGGCGGACGTGAATCTGGCTCTGATGCCTGGAAAGGCTATATGCGAAGGCAGACCAATACTATTAATTACGGCACCACCCTCCCGCTTGCTCAGGGGATCAAGTTTGATATTTGATCATTTCTGCAAAAAAGGAGACACATGGAACGCGTGATAAAAAAACCTCTGGTGATCGGCCTGGGTAAAGTTGGCTACCTCGTTGCGCTGCTGTTGAAAGAAACCGGATTTAAGGTAACGGGGTGTGACCTGCAGCCTGATCGTACCCATGAATTCCCGACGAAATCGGTTGATGTTACCGACCTCGAACAAACACACGCATTATTGGCGGAGCATGATTGTGTCATCTCATGCTTACCCTATAACTTCAACGCCCCCCTTGCTCAAATTGCAGCTGAGAGACAACTTCATTACTTTGACTTAACAGAAGATGTTGAAACCACGAACAAGATCATAGAAATCAGCAAAACATCAAAAAAGGTAATGGCGCCGCAATGCGGTCTTGCCCCCGGGTTTATCGCCATCGTCGGTGCTACACTGGCCAGTCGCTTCGAGAAAATCAGATCAATTAAACTCAGGGTGGGCGCCCTGCCCAAACACCCGACCGGACTGCTCGGCTATGCCTTCAACTGGTCTCCCGAGGGCGTGGTGAACGAATATCTCAATGATTGTGAAGTCATTGAGCACGGAACCAGAAAAATGGTTTCACCACTGGAATGGCTTGAAACACTGGTAATTGATGGTGTGCAACTCGAAGCATTCACTACCTCCGGGGGCCTCGGCACCATGTGCGAGACTTATGCGGGTGTGGTCGAAAACCTTGATTACAAGTCCATTCGGTATCCCGGCCATGCCGCCCTGATGAATTTCTATCTCCATGAGTTACTGATGCGTGAGGATCGTGAACTTGCCGGTAAAATTCTGGTACATGCCAAACCACCGGTAAACGAGGATGTGGTCTATATGCACGCCTCCGCTGAGGGTTGGATTAACGGCAACCTCCAGCGAGAAGAATTTGTCCGGACCTATGAGCCGGTGGATGTTGCTGGCCGACCGCGCAGAACTATTGCCTGGACCACTGCAGCCTCGGTATGCAGTGTGGTCGAATTGGTAGCCGAAGGTCGACTGCCAAATTCAGGGTTTATCAAACAAGAGGAAATCGGCCTGGAAGATTTTCTTGCCACTGCCAACGGACGGCTTTTTGCAGGTCAGGTCCATGGCGGAATAAACGTTAGATCTGCCTAACCTAAATTCATTTGCCCAAGACAGGAGATTCATATGAAAATGGTACCCAAACTTACCCTTGCCGATGCAAAAATCATGATGGCTGCAGCAGAAGCAAAGTCAGAAGAAATCGGTGTTGACATGGACATTGCAATCGTCGATGATGGCGGCAACCTGCTGATGTTTCAGAGAATGGACAATGCCCGTATCACCAGTATCACCATTGCCACCGACAAGGCATTTACCGCCGGAGCAGCTCGTAAATCAACCCGGGCGTATGGAGAGGTCAGCGGTCCCGGAGCACCCGCCTTTGGGATCAACTCGAGTATTGGTGGCAGATTCATGATCTTTGCCGGTGGTCTGCCCATCTTCATCGATGATCAACCGGTCGGCGGAATCGGCTGTAGTTCAGGTTCACCTGATCAAGATGAGATTGTTGCCCAGGCAGGGATTGATGCCCTGCTCGCCAGCCTCTGATTTATAGCTGCTCTGCGGATTGGAACCAATCGGCCTACCGATGGTTCCAGTCTCCGTATCTCCTGCCACGCTTATACGTGGGAGCTACCTGAAAAGTGGTTCCCGGTCAGGATTGTTCTTCGTCTGACCCTCGCCACTGTTGGCTGAATTCTTCTCTATAACATACACATCTTGAAAGACCAGGATGACTGGCAGCAATGAAGACTTGCCTGATATTTGTTTATTCATGCCTATTTCTCCTGATCAATTCGCAGGAGATGGACAAGAAGATTCACCCGGTGTATCGTAGCTGGTAAAGAGGAACGCTCATGGCAGAACTTGAAACACTGACGCAAAAAACCAAAAAACTACTAAAAAATACGACAGAAGGGAGCATATCTCTTCACGAGAATGTGCCGCTACTCCTCCTGAAGCACACGTCCCCATCAGAGCTTGAAGCAACCTTCTACGAACCGGCACTTTGCCTGATTCTCCAGGGTCGCAAGGAGGTCAGCACCTCCCAGCGGCGATTTTCCTTCGGACCGGGTGAGTTATTAATCGTCAGCCACCAGATACCGGTTGTTTCAAAAGTCGTCGAGGCATCTGAAGCCAAACCCTATATTGCCCTGGTTTTACCGCTTGATATGTCCATTGTCAGATCCCTTCACCATGAACTGGCGGATCTGCCGAAAAGCCAGGATCACCCTCGCTCACTCGATGTAAATGAAGCCGGTGCTCACCTGATCGATGCCCTGTACCGGCTGATGAATGCCGCCCGGGACAAAACAGACGCCATCATTTTAATGCCGCAAATTTTGCGTGAAGTTCATTTTCGTCTCCTGCAGGCAGATGGTGGCGGAATGCTCAGAAAACTCCTCCAGCCCAGCAGTCATGCAAGCAAGATTTCAAAAGCAATCTCTCTGATACGATTAAAATATGATCAGCACCTGCCAGTCGATGATGTGGCCAAATCGGTTGGGATGAGCGTCTCCTCCTTTTTCCATCACTTTAAAGCAATCACCGACTCGACACCGCTGCAGTACCAAAAGGAAATCAGACTATTGGAGGCCCGCAGGTTACTCATGAGTGAAGGCGAGTCGGTTACGCTGGCCGCACTTAAGGTTGGCTATGAGAGCCCTAGCCAATTCAGCAGGGAATACGTCAGAAAATTCGGTTCAACACCACGCAGTGATCTGCGGGCACATACATGACAATCCCCTTATCCATTTCGCCAGCATAAGATCTCAAGATCCCTCTCTATTCTACGATTCTCCAGTACCGCCCTAACAAGAAGACCGCGTACAGGGGCCCTCTTTGCTGCCCGGCAAGATCCCATTAATTAATGGGACAGAAAAAATCGCCGCAAGCCTTCAATATTCTAACAATAGGTGATACCATTTAGCCATATTCAAAGAATTGATTTTAACGAATCTTCAAAACTGTCTCGCTATGAATAAGTCAATAAGCTCGACCATCACCAGACGTCTGATTGTGAGCTTCAGTCTGCTTTGTCTGGTTCTCCTGTTCTTTGGTGTTTTCGTAATCTATGAAATTATCACGATGTCTTCACTGACCCGCACCATCTATAACCACCCACTGGTCGTTTCCAATGCCGCGCTCCAGTCGCACGTATCTATCACAAAAATGCATCGGAATATGAAGGACGTGGTCCTTTTTGACAACCCGGAACGGATCGATTCGGCCATCCGCCTTGTCGATGTTGAAGAACAGGAAGTTTACAAACACCTCGATATCGTTAAAGCGAACATCCTTGGAGATGAGGGTCGAGATCTTGAGACCCGGGCACGCATTGTCTTCGCCAACTGGAAGGAAATTCGCGATGAGGTTATCAGCCTGGTACGCTCAAATCAACGCGAGAAAGCGGCGGAAATAACCATCGGCAAAGGAGCACTTCATGTTGTGAAACTGGAAGACGAGATGACCGGTCTGCTCCAGTATGCACGTACTAAGGCAACCTCATTCATTACCGCATCCGAGAAATCTCGAACGAGACTGCTGGTAACCTCGATAACATTTCTGGTAACCGCAACCCTGTTTTCTTTAGGTGTGGCCTATTCAACCGTTAAATACGCTGCATCTGCCGAGAGTGAGCTCAGTGAATCGAGGCAATTGCTGGCCAACGCCATCGATCACGCCCCGATCGGTATGGTCCTCGTGCAACCCAATGGCGCCTTTTACCGGGTCAATCAGGCCTATTGTACCATTACCGGTTACTCGGAAAAGGAATTAATGGCAAAGGATTTTCAAGATATTACCCACCCTGACGACCACGATATCGGCCCCGATGTTATCAAAAAACTCCTTGATGGCAAGATCGATAAAGCCCAGCTGGAGAAGCGTTACATTCGCAAGGACGGGCGAATCATCGATGTCGTGATGAACACCACACTGCTCAAAAGCGAGGATGGCTCACCGCTCTATTTCTTTACCCAGGCCCAGGATATTACCAAAAGAAAAGCACTGGCCCAGAACCTTGAAGATTCGCTCAGAGATAAAGAAACCCTGCTCAAGGAGATCCATCACCGGGTCAAGAATAATATGCAGATGATTCAAAGTATCCTCAATCTCCAGATTGAGAAAACTGAACTGGCAGAAAACAAAGAACCGCTGCTGGAAAGCATAAACCGCATCAGAGTGATGAGCCTTGTGCATGAAAATTTATACCGGTCCAGCAACCTGGCTGATATCAATCTCAAAGAATACTTTTCCGACTTCTTGGGACAATTGAGTAACGCCTTTAATCTGGTTGAAAAGAAGATCGAGCTGCAGCAGGATATTGCACACCTCCCGCTTTCCATCGACACCATTATCACCTGTGGTTTGATCGTGAATGAACTCGTCACCAACGCTATTAAATATGGCTTTGAGCAGCGGGTTGAAGGTACGATTTCTGTCGATTTGAAAGAAGTCGGCAACAATATAGAACTGAAGGTGTCAGACGATGGGGGGGGCTTCAAGGAGGAAATTGATGTCAATAACAGTGACACCCTTGGTCTGCGCATCGTTCAAATTCTTGCGGAAGGCCAGTTGGACGGTATAATCTCGGTCGTGAACAATAATGGTGTGACCTTCACCATTCTTTTCCCCTTTCATGCTGAGTTAGAGGGGGCCTGATGCAACCATTTTCCTCCACCATCCTGATCGTTGAAGATAACCTCATTGTAGCCGAAGATCTGCGCAATAGATTAAACCGGATGGGGTATGGTGTGGTGGGGACCGCAAAGAATGGAAGCCTTGCAATCTCCATGGCCCGGGAAAAAAAACCGGACCTGATCCTGATGGACATCCAACTTGGGACAGGAGTTTCTGGAATTGAAGCTGCAAAGTCCATAAAAGCCGAATCCAGCATACCGATTATCTTTCTCACTGCGTATTCAGATGACGAGACCATTGAACAGGCAAAAACTGCTGAACCGTATGGTTTTGTCGTCAAACCTTTCAAGGAAAATGATTTACGATCAATTATTGAAGTAGCCCTCTATAAACAAAGGGCTGACAGTGAAATTATTGAAAACAGGCAGTGGTTGGAGACGACGCTGGAGAGTATTGGCGATGGCGTTATCACCACCGACCGGTCGGGTCGGGTCCTCTACCTTAACCCCGTGGCTCAGGAGTTGACAGGTTGGACCATTGAGGAGGCCCACGGAAAACCGCTCAAGAATGTTTTTCACATCGTGGATGAGGATAGTGGGCGGGAACAGGAAAGTGTTGTCGATCGAGTGCTGCACGCTAATGGTATTATCGGGCTTGTTAATCACACCGAATTGATCTCAAGAGAGGGAAAAAAAATAAGCATCGCTGATTCCGGTGCTCCGATCCGTGATGATAATGGTGAGATCGTTGGGGTTGTTATCGTGTTCAGTGACCAGACAGACAGACGTGAAGCACATCAGGCACTGGAACAAAATGAAAAAAAACTCAGGCAGCTTTTTAACTCAAACCCAAGTGCGACCTTTGTCTGGGAGCGTGTCGAGGATGATTTCAAATTAGTAGAAGTGAACGCTGCAGCTGAAAAAATAACTGATGGACGGGCCAGCACATTTATCGGGATGATGGCCAGTGATATCTATAGCGACCTCCCACTTATGCAGCAGAAACTTGATGAATGCTACCAGAGCGAGACACCAATTGAATTTGAACATCATTACCAAAACCGAAACCAGAGGACATACGACTGGATCCAGTTCAAAATAGCACCCGCACCGCCAGCTCGCCTGCTCCTTTATGCGGACGTGATCAATGAAAAGAAGAAGGCCGCACTCGCCCTGCAGGAAGAGCAGAAGAGAAGCCAGCAATACTTCGAGGTGGCAGAAGTGATGATGCTGGTTCTGGACCCCAAGGGATCCATTGCGCATATCAACCCGAAGGGTTGCCAGATACTCGGGTTTCAGGAGGATGAAATCGTAGGAAGTAACTGGTTCGATCGTTTTATCCCTCCCACCAACAGAGCTCAGGTTAAAGCGGTCTTTCAACAGGTAATGTCCGGAGATCTCAAACCTGTTCTACACTATGTGAATCCAATCATCGACAAGACTGGATCATTAAGAACCATCGAATGGCATAACTCTTTGCTCTATGATGAACAAGACAATATCAGCGGTGTATTCAGTTCCGGTCGAGATGTAACCGAAACCCAACAATACCATAAAGCGCTTGAAGAAAGTGAAGCACGCTACCGGGCGCTTTTCAAATCCTCTTCGGATGCCGTATTCATGATTGACCCCGAGAGTCTTGACGTTCTTGATGCCAACGACAGAGCTACTCAGCTTTATGGCTATGACCATAATACGCTGCTCAAGATGAAAGTGACTGAGCTCTCTGCAGAACCTACCAAAACCAGAGAGGCGGTGGGGAGCGAGCGTGAAACCATCATCCCATTACGTTACCACAGGAAAGCGGACAAGACTGTTTTTCCTGTCGAAATAACAGCAAGCTACGTTGACCTTGGTGGCAAGCGAATCAATATCAGCACGATCAGAGATATTTCTGAGATCAAAGAGTTCCAACTGAAACTGCAACAGGCTCAAAAAATGGAATCAATCGGCAACCTTGCGGGAGGAATTGCCCATGATTTTAACAACATACTATCATCGATCATCGGTTTCTCACAACTCGCAATGGATAACACAGAACCGGGGAGCAGCATAAAGGACGATCTGCAGGAGATTTTTCAGGCAAGCATGCGGGCCAAAGAACTCGTCAACCAAATCCTTACTTTTGCTCGAAAAAGTGATGAGGAAAAAGTCATCCTCAACATTAACGACCTAGCCCAGGAAACCTTGACATTTATTCGCTCAAGCCTCCCCTCAAGCATTAAAATTGATGCCGACATATCGAGCACTTATTCAATTTTAGCCTCTGCTTCACACATTCATCAGGTAATCATGAATTTATGCACCAACGGTGCCCAGGCAATGGAGAAGGATGGTGGTACCCTGACCATCACAGTCTCAAATTACACCAGTAATGAAACACCTCCTCCAGGTCTGGAACATCTTCAACCTGGCAAATACATTCAGATTGAGGTGAGTGATACGGGTAAAGGTATTCCCGATACGATAATTGACTCTATCTTTGAGCCTTATTACACAACCAAGGATATCGGTAAGGGCACCGGTATCGGTCTTTCAGTGATCCATGGTATCGTACAGGAATACAATGGTGACATCTCTGTGGTCAGTAAGGTTGGTAAAGGCTCAACTTTCAGAGTGCTTCTGCCTGCGACCACTGATAAAGCAACCAGCAAGCCAGAAAAGAAAAAAGATTTACCTGGAGGTAGTGAGCGTGTGCTCTTTGTTGACGACGAGGCATCGGTCGTAAAATTGGGCATGAGAATGCTGGCAAAACTTGGTTATCAGGTAGATGGAGAAACCAGCAGTCTGGCAGCGCTTGAGCGGTTTAGACAGTCTCCAGAAAGGTATGACCTGGTAGTCTCCGATGTAACCATGCCTGAACTTACCGGAATCAAGCTGATTCCCAAACTGCGCGAGATCCGCCCGGAAATCCCGGTAATCCTCTGTACTGGTTACTCAAGTCAGGTATCGGAGCAGGATGGGGTTTTGGCTGGTGCGAATGCAATAATCGCCAAACCATTTGTCAAAGACACGCTGGCCAAAATGGTCAGGACAGTGTTAGATGGTTCATAGCCCAGAACACCCATCTTAAGGATTATCGATTATCCATCGCTTACCTCAAGCAGCTGCCTGATCCGCTCGACACGCTTGCGGTTTACCCCCAGATCGGAATAGCCGATTCTCGATGCGGATCGTACGTGTACGGTAGTCAGCCGATCACTACTCTCAGGAAAATAAAACTCCAGATCATCAACAAACCGAAACAGTCTTGAACGCGCTTCTGCCCGGATATAGTGATCTTCAACAATGGTAACGGTAACACGCTCCAGTTTTTTGAGCACCGCTACTATTTTCTCTTGTACCGCAACATCAGAGCCGCTCACCATCAGGGGCTCAATGAAATGGTCCTGCTGAGATGACTGACTATTGACACAATTTGGTTTATTGGAACATTCATCCAATCGATTTTTGTTACTTGCCATATTTTCCAGAGTCCCACTACAGGCTGAAATTAAGAAGAGACCAACGATTATCAGAGACCAGTTACGATTGGTTGCGGTTATACGAGGCCCACCTCTCATTAGTAAAACTCCTCTTATTCGATTTCGGATCTGCTATTCCAGAAATCATGAGCTATTATTCACGACTGCTCCAACCCCGCAATTTTGGGCGACACGATAAATGATGGTGCCGGCAACAACCGCTGTTACTCAGGCGGAAGACCCTGCCGAGCACCGGCCTTGAGCAGGGATGTGTGATAATGTGCAGCTTTTTCAGTCATGAATCGGAATTCTATCACTCCTTTCATCTTCGGAGAAAATTCAGCAGACTCAAACGCAACCGACAGGGTATGCTCAGCTGGGAGCGCGATATATAAGTGGGCCAACTTCGGATCGTTAAGCGAAATATTTATCTGCCTCTTGCCAAAAGTATAGCAAATCAATCGTACCTTCGTAATACCCAGAAAACCGATAAACCCTTCCTTGCGAAAACGATATCGCATTCCCGGTCCGCTCACTTTATTGGTGACAAACCACCCCCGTATTCCCTCCTCAAGCAAGACAATCCCTTCCTGCTCAAGCGTGTGGCGAAGACTTTTCGGAACCGTACCGGGCTTAAAGATGCGATGCAGTAGTGTTTTTAGCATGATCACGATCAGCCAGCTGTTTTTATAGCGTACATCAACGCATACGATACGTGATTGCATCGTTTGGACAACCATCGACACAACGGCCACAAAGTATGCACTCTTGATTTTCCATTTTTTCCCTTTCTACCATCTCCTCAACCTCAAGGCTCATGGGGCAATGATCGGTACAAGTATGACAATGGATACACTGTTCGCTCGCCGCTCGTAACTGTAGCGAAGGGTAGCCAAAGACATTGCGAATCGATCTTCCAATTATCATGAATGGTGCCATCCAACACAGGTGATGACAGAAGGAGCGCTTGCCAAAAACCAGGCCAGGTATGACAATCAGGATAAAGAGAATCAGATTATAGGTAATAAAGGACTGCAGGTCATAAATGGAGAGACCGTAGTGGGTCTGGTAGAAAAAGTCGATTTTTTTGTACCCACCCGTTTTTATGGTCAGATAGATGATTGCACTCAGCCACGGAACCCATATCAACCACTTGAGGATATTACCTCTTTTTACCCGCTTATCCTGCGCCAGAAACAGCGCCTCCTGACACCCTGCCGCAGGACAGAGCCAGCCGCAAAAACCACGGCCCACCACCAGAGCCGAAATAAAGAGCAGAAAAAAGATCACCAGGGAACCATTTATGGTTCCCTCACCGCTCGCCATTATTACCAGTGCGGGAGAGAGGTAATAGAAGAAGACGGGAAAGAGAAAAAAAGAAACAAGAATCAAGCCATTTCGGATGCGCTGCCGTTTTGTTGTCATTGGTGGTTTTCCAGGCGACCGGTTGCAGGTTAAACTGATAATTTACAGGCGATTATACTATGGTCTATGGCCTTGGCCAAAAACATTCAGCGCTGTTCAGAAATTTTTTTCTTTTGGAGGTACAGGAACGGGGGGAGTAACGGTTAAACCGCTCCTGATATCTGGATGTGGCGCAACAACTCACCCTAATGACAAATCTTCAACTCCGCAAATGATTCTGTACCGCTTCAATCAGCACACCATAGGTGATCGGTTTGTGAATCACCTGCTGAACCCCTTTTGCCAGCACGGCCTTTGTATCAAGGATATCGCTATGTCCCGTACAGATGATTATCGGTATCTCCTGATCCAGCTCACGCATCTGCATGGCAAGTTCTTCACCGGTCATACCCGGCATGGTTTGATCGGTGATCACAAGCGCATAGTGAGAGGGTGCGTTCCTGAACAGTTCCAACGCCTCGTCAGGTTTGAGTGTGGTAACGACCTGGTAACTGTTCTTTTCCAACTGTCTTTTCATGACTTTACAGATAGACTGTTCGTCATCAACAACCAGGATCTGCCCTTTTCCGCCTATGGACTGAAACTGGTCATGGTGCTCAACCGCCTCTTCACTGTTATCGGGAGGTGCTCCCGTATCATCGGCCACCGGTAGATTTACCGTGAACGTGCTGCCCATACCAATACTTGAGTTCACCCCAATTTCACCACTATACCGCTCAACAATGCCATGAACTGCCGCCAACCCCAGACCGGTACCGGAGCCAAGCTCTTTCGTCGTGAAATACGGGTCAAAGATGTACTTCAGTATCTCGGGTTCTATACCTGTTCCGGTATCACTAATCGCTAAACAGACATATTCTCCCGGCTTCAGGGTATTGAACTGTTCCTGGTTATCATTGCTCACCCGTATGGAGTTCAACCGAATGGTGATCCTTCCTTTCTGCTGGTCCAAGGCGTGTAATGCGTTGGTGGTGAGGTTGAGTACGATTTGATGGAGACCAGTGGAATCTGCAAAAACAGGTTTGCATGAAGATGAGATATCATCGACAATTTCTACCGTTTGCGGGATCGTTGCGCGAAGCATACTGACACTATCCCGAACGATCTGCACGATATCAACCGGCTCAAGTGTTCGTTCATCC
>QZLB01000253.1 GCA_004796425.1 Desulfobulbaceae bacterium
ATGGATCAACATTCTTCCTTCATATCCCATCTGGCGCCCCTCAAGGGTGGACTTCTTGTATCCTTCCTCGTCCTTAAACGCCACAAAGGGACAATCGATGGCAACACAACCGGCTGCCCGGGCAGCCACAGCGGTGTGATAGCGGGCATACAGCTGTTCGACACCTTCAGAGGTGAGCTCAACGCGCATATCTTTCGTGTAATCAACCGCTCCGAAAATCAGAGAATTGACTCGTGGGCTTGCCGTTGCAGCCTCATACGCGTTAATAACACCTTTTGCGGTCTCGATTAACAATTGAATAGCCACCGAGCCAACTTCCATGCCCCGCCGCTGCTCCAGTTCTTCAAGTTTCCAGGCAAGACGCTGGACATTTTCAGCACTACCGCATTTTGCCAGACACACACCGTCAAGACCCGGATGAACAATTGCTTCAAGATCATCATTGGTCATTTCGGTTTCCCAATTGTTGATTCGAACATAAAGATACGGAGCGGCCTGGCCTGCTCTTTCACTCTTCAGGTATTCCTGAATCTTTTTTCGACCGGTCTCTTTCTCCGCAGGCGGTACAGAATCTTCAAGGTCAAGCGTTACAATATCAGCTGCGATAGTCGGTGCTTTGCCAACCATTTTCTCGTTGTTGCTCGGGACGTAGAAAACAGATCTCATTACAGCCATGGTAGTTCCTCCTTGTGGATAATTTATACAGCAATAAGTTCCTTGATTTTGGGTGCTATTTCCTCGGGGCTGTCGACTACATACGCCCCCGCTTCCGTGAGCGCCTTCATCTTACCCTGGGCGGTTCCCCTGCCCTTTTCAACGATACTGCTGGCATGCGAGAATCTCATACCTTCCGGAGCCCAGGCACCGGCAATAAAAACTACCAGCGGCTTGGTAAATTCACCGTTGGCGACCACTTCGGCTGCTTCCTCTTCCAGCGTACCGCCAATTTCGCCAAACACTGCAACTGCTTTGGTCTGCTCATCCTTCTCAAATTTTTTCAATACATCCGCCATGGTCAATCCCAACACTGGTTCGGTACCAATGTGCAGTGCGGTACTGATGCCAAGACCTGCGACTTTGAGCGCCCACGGGACCGTACCAGATTGGCCACCACTGCGTGAAATCACTCCGATTGGTCCCGGATCAAAAAGTGTGGATGCCCAGTCAACACTGCCACCGAGCCAGCCAACCACTGCTTTGCCCGGTGTAATCATGCCAAGACTCCCAGGCCCCAGCAGCATGACATCGTGTTTACGGGCATATGAAACCATATCAATGACATCATGAATGGGAATTCGCTCCACTGGCGAGCAGACAAATTTAATTCCCGCATCAATCGCTTCATATACCGCACCTTTGAGCGCCGGTCCCGGAATAAATGTTACCGATGCATCAATCTCGCCATGGGCGCGAATCGCTTCTTTAACGGTATTGTAGACAGGTATTCCATGAACCTCCATACCTCCTTTACCAGGCGTGACACCGGCAACAACCTTGGTGCCGTAATCCTGCATATACTTGGTACGCAGAGAACCCTCTCTTCCTGTCATTCCCTGTACAACTACTGTTGTATTTTCATCCAGTATTATAGACATATTATCCCCTATCAATCAGTACCATGCTTTGCTCTGTAGGCTGCCAAACCCTCCATCGGGGCCTCAATAGTGATGGCTGAGTTGCCTCTGAACCAGCAGGCATATTCACAGGCGAGACACTCGGTTCCCTTCCTGGCAAGTTCCTCTTCCGAGCCCTCAACCGCAGGTTTCCCATCCTTCAAGACCAGAATCCCCCTACTATAGGTTGAGCAGGCTTCAACGCAGGCGTGAGTTTCACAACCCTCACACTTATCTTCATCAATTATGATTTTTATTGTTCTTTCAGAAAATTCCATCTGCATCTCCCCCTAGGCTGAAGCCTGATCTTTGCGATACTCTTCCACCAGTGTCTTAACCCGGCCACCGATGAACTTCGCATCATAGACATGTTCACGATCGTAGACCTCTACCCGCGCGTCAAGGTCCGCCAACCCTTCCTTGAGGATTGCCTGAGACTCCTTCTCTTTATTGCCACAGAGTAAAAGAACCACGGGGAAACCGGGACGTTTGGGAAGTTCCTCCCGCAACGCTTTGACGATACCATGTGCATGATGCCATTGTTCTTGATTGGCCATCATGAAACCGGACAGGAAATACGCCTCAATACCGGGTTGCGACATGATTAATTTCACTGTGCGATAGACTTTTGAAGCGGTTGGGTTACCACTGGTGTCAGCGTAGTCGGCAACCTTCAGGCCAACCTTGTTCATGGCGTCCATACCAAGCATGGCGGCGCCTCCGCCGATGCCATGATACCCGACATACCCGCCATTTTTGACTTCTTCTGGCGAGGCCATTTCCGCAATATAACTGGTACCTCTGAAATCACTTGCTTCAAACGACCAGCCAATCAGATCCAGCTCGGTCGGTTCTTTAAGAAACTCACGACCGATTTTAATATTAAATTCAGGATGCCTGAATACCGCCTGGTCATCTGCTTCCATACGACAGTCAGCTGCTAATACTTTACCTTCCTCTGTCAAGACCAGTGGATTGATCTCTAAGGCACGACAGTCTTTGGCCCGGAACATGTTGTAGAGTTTCAGCACCACATCGGCCAATCCCCTGATAGGTGGGCCGGTGACACCCATTGAAACAACCATATCGAGCGTATCATGGAGCATCAGCCCTTTAATCACATCAACATTGAGCGTGGCAATTTTGTCCTCGGGAACCGACTCGATATCCATCCCGCCTTCCGGGCTGAACATCAGGACCGGACCACGTACCTCTTGAGCCGAATTGATAATCAGTCCGGCATAAAACTCCTGCTTGATTGCCAGTTGTTCCTCGACCAACACCTGCTTTACCTCAAGCCCCTTGATTTCCATACCAAGGATCTCAGAAGCTGCAGCTTTTGCCTCATCAGGAGTGGCTGCAAGTTTGATCCCACCGGCTTTTCCACGACCACCAGCGAGGACCTGTGCCTTAACCACCACCGGCTTTCCAATCTTTTCAGCTGCCGTTGCAGCATCTTCGGCTGTATTGACAACGACACCTTCAGGGACAGGAATTCCGGCCTGTTTAAAATACTCTTTGCCCTGAAATTCTAGAAACTTTGCCATCTTGCCTCCATATTCAGTTTTACTGGAATTAATAGCTCTGGATCTTTTTAATAAGTGGATGCGACATGCTCATGACGAACAGTAATCCACGTCGTAATACTTCGACCCACTCTGGCCAACTACGATCTGGTAAGACCAGTTCAAAATGTCATGCGATCGTCGTAATGTCAAGTTTTTTTGTCACCTGTTTTCGGACAAATTCCAATCACGAAAAAAACGGTGGTTTACAAACCGCAACTATGGTGGATTCGTGATTTCTTCCGGTCATCTCTGCATAAAAAAAGATGATGCGGGCTGATTTGTCTTTTTTTTCAGACAACCCAAGCCAAATGCTTCTGGTTTCCAAGACAAACTGGAGCAGTTCACCGCTTTACACACATAACCTGATAGAAAAAATCGATTGCGAACAATCTACAAAAAACTGCCAATGATCATATTTTACAAATATTTCCAGATACCTATCTATAAAAAACGTGATTCTTATTACCACAACGTCTGAGATGATAGTTTCAATGAAGTGAACATCCGTGTAAAGAAATATCGAGTTCCGTTGCATGCCACACGGTGCGTACATTAGAAATGAGGTTGAACCCGGTCACCACTATTTGTATCACTATTGTTGTTATTTTGCAGTAGTATTATTGAATACAATATATAGTCTACGTTGAGGTACCGGTGTTGAAGCTCACACACAGGTTTGAGATTCGTTCGACGAAGAAAAAAATAAATTGACAGTAGTTTTGTAAAAGTTTCTATTATATCCATTCTGGTTTGACCAGATGTTCAGTTTGTTTTTTTTGTTTGATCTTTGATTTTAAATTCTACACTGTGTAGACTGGTTAGGACAGTTCGTTACTTCCGCCTCACACAGATGATAGACACAGTGGTAGATCCACTGTGAGTTTTACTTTTGGTTTACGTTCAGCAATAAGGATTTGCACAAAATCTTTATGATATTATGGGGGAGGCTGAAAATCATCTGCCCCACTGCATTGTCCGTAGTTTCAACAAACAGCATATCCTGCTGAGTCCGCAGTCTGGAGATGTTGTTGGAAATCACAAACCCCTTATTAAAGGAGTGAAATTATGCAGGAACAAGGACGGAAAAAAGACGTAGCAACAGTAAAAACAGAGAACAACAGCCGCCGTAAATTCCTGAAAACAGCTGCTGCAGCCGGTGCAGCGGTCGCAGCAAGTAAAGCGGTTGGCCCATTTATTCAGACAGCCAAAGCAAAGACCACTGTATGGAAAATGCAGTCTACCTGGGATGCAGGTACCAGTGGATACACCTTATTTGAGAAGTGGTGTAAAAGCTTTAAAGAGAAATCAGGCGGCGAACTCGATGTCAAGCCATTCCCGGCAAAATCTGTAGCTGCTGACAACAACGCACTGTTTGAAGCCGTTAAAACAGGTGTTTTGCAGGGTATGAACGCATTCACCCTGTACTGGGCCGGTAAAATCCCTGCCTCAGTATTCCTGTCTTCCTATCCGGTTGGGCCGGACCAGCCGGCACAATGGGACATCATGTTTGATGCCCTTGGTATGAAACAGCTCGCCCGCGACATCTATGCCAAGCACGGCCTTTTCTATATTGGACATGTTCATCATGATGCCAATATCATCCATTCCAAAAAGCCTGTTAACTCAGTTGCCGATTTCAAAGGCATGAAACTGCGTGTACCAGGTGGCATGGTTGCTGAGGTATTCCAGTCTTTTGGCGCTTCCACTGTTTCACTGCCGGGCTCAGACATCTTCCCCGCACTGGAAAAAGGCACCATCGACGCAGCCGACTACGTTGGACCAGCCGTTAACTGGGATCTCGGTTTTGCCCAGGTCACCAAATACATCCTGTTTGGCCCTCCAGGCCTGATGTCTATTTATCAGCCGGTTGACCTGATGGAAGTAACTGCCAATATCGGCGCATGGAAACGTCTCTCACCGCAGATGCAGACCCTGTTTGAAGAGCAGGTTAAAGTGTTCTCCAGTGAGCATTTCCTCGGCATCCAGAAACGTAACGTTGAAGCACTGGCCAAGTTTAAAGAAGCAGGCTCCATCGTTAACCGAATGAGCCAGGACGACGTTGACCAGTTCCGTAAGAAAGCAATCCCAATCTGGTTCAACTGGGGTAAGAAAAGTCCTGACGCGGCAAAAGTGCTACAACTTCAGCTCGATTTCATGCTGAATGATCTTATGGGATATATCACGCCAGACGATATCAAAGGACTTTCCCTCTAATCTTAACGGCGTGCAGGTTTAGCATTTCATCAAAAACGGAGGTCTTCGGACCTCCGTTTTTATGCATGAACACCGGAAGGGAGTTTTAATACAATGAACGAACAACAAATAGATTTTGGGTTTGTCTTACCCCACTGGTTTTACTGGGGATGGCTGGCAGTTATGCCCATCGTCATGATTATCGTGTGCTACGCACTCGAAAAGAGACAATTTGAAAAAGACGGTACCCGACCAAAATCAAGTAAACATGAAGATCCTAATGAGATTATAGTAGATTCCAATATCGTGATCAGAATCATCGATTGGCTTGCTGAACATTCGGGCCAGTTTGTTGGGTTCTGGACAATCAATGCAGTTGTTTTTTACGCCTTCGAGGTTATTGCACGATATATTTTTAACAAACCCACCATATGGGTTCATGAATCATCTTTCTTACTTTTCGGTATGCAGTATCTCATTGCCGGTGCCTATGCCTACCTTCACGGCTCCCACGTTGCAGTCGACATTATCTACAACAAGTTTCCCAAACGAGGACAATTTGGTCTTGATATCTTCACCTCGATTTTCTCGTTTGTCTTTTTCCTTACCCTAATCGGAACCTCTTACAGCTTTATGATGGATTCCATCGGTATGAGAGAGAGAACTATGGAGACCTGGCAGATTCAGTACTACCCGGTAAAAGCGATGATGTTTCTCGGCGGTATCCTGATTACTTTGGCCACCATTTCAAAGCTCTATAAGGATATCAAACGATTCAATCTACTGGGTAGGAGCGAGTCATAATGGATACTGCAATGAACACAAACAAAACAACGACGAAGCCGCCAAGAAAACCTGGCGCACTAGTTTGGTCGATTCTTGTTTATGGCGGTACGCTGGCGGTAACCTTCTGCGTACTCGTTGAGATGATCAATATCTTTTTCTACGATCCCTGGGGTGATGATAAATTCCTCTTCAGAACCGCAGGCATACTCGCCGGTTACGATATCTCCACCCTTACCTGGATCATGTTCGGTTCACTGGTTGTCTTCCTGATGGCAGGACTCCCATTGGCCTTTGTCACCGGTGGTTTGGGCTGTGTATTCATTTATATGGTTGGAGATCAGGCAATGCTCAACATCCTGCCCAGCCGAATCTTCCCGATGATGACCAACTCCGACCTCTCGGCTATTCCACTCTTTATCTTCATGGCTGCCATGCTGGAGCGAGCGGGAATTATCGAGGAGATGTTCTCGGTTGTTTATAAATGGATGGGTGGTCTCAGAGGTGGGCTTGCTGCTGCGACCATTGTCGCTTCCACCATCCTGGCCGCCATGGTAGGGGTCATTGGTGCAGCGGTTGTAACCATGGGTATTCTCGCCTTGCCGGCCATGCTTTCCAGGAATTACGACGAGAAAATTGCCCTTGGTTCAATTATGGCGGGTGGCACACTTGGTATTTTGATCCCACCATCTATTCTGGCAATTCTCTATGCAGTAGTCGCCCAGCAATCAGTTGGTGAGCTCTACATCGGTTCATTCGTTCCCGGTTTGATGCTCTCCGGTATGTATGTCACCTATGTATTGGTGCGGTCTTATCTAAACAAAGATCTTTGCCCGGCAATGCCGAAAGAAGAACTCATCAATTTTGTAGAGAAGCTCAAACTCCTGAAAGGGCTCATTGCCCCGCTGTTCCTGGTTTTTCTGGTACTCGGACTACTTTTTGGCGGTATTGCGACCCCGGTTGAAGCAGCGGGAATCGGCTCCTGCGGTTCAGTTATTGTTGCAATCATCCAAAGAAGATTCTCCCTTCTGGTGCTCAAAGAAGCATCCATGACCACCCTGCGCGCCACCACCATGGTACTCTGGATCATGTTCGGTGCCTCAGTATTCGTTGGCTTTTACATCCTTCAGGGTGGCCAGGCATTTATCACCGACACCATGCTAGGCCTGGGTCTTGGTTCTTACGGAATCCTCTTCTTGATGATGTTTTTGCTGGTAGTCCTCGGGATGTTTCTCGACTGGGTTGGTATTCTGCTCCTGGCGGTACCGATCTTCGTACCAATTGTCAAATCACTGACATTTGATGGACTTTTTGGCCTGCCTGGACCAGATTCCAGCGATGTCGCACTTTGGTTTGGCGTATTGTATATCATCAACATGCAGATGTCTTTCTTGAGTCCGCCATTTGGGTACGCCCTCTTTTATATCCGCGGCGTAACTCCACCACACATAAAGATGTCTACCATTTTCCAGGCATCAATTGTATTTCTCATCATGCAGTGTATCGGGTTAGCCATGTGTGTAATCTTTCCGGCCATTATCACCTACTTCCCCAAACTGGTGTATGGCTGATTGAGAAAAATCCTTTATAACGCATCGAAGCATTGTTAAACGATTGAGCCCTGGGGTAACATTACCCGCAGGGCTCAGTTTTTCTGTTTCAGTTTAACAGGGGGTTATCATGAGAATTCTCTTCATTGGCCAGGCACCATTCGGCGCAGAATCACTCCAGGCTTTACTTGACCAAAACGAGCAAATAGTCGGGGCAATCACTATTCCGGACCCGCCCAATCCTCGTTTTCCCAACCCCGTAAAGGAATGTGCCGAGAAACATGAGATACCGGTTCTCCTAACCAGGTACCTGAAGAAACCCGAGGCGGTTTCCTGGGTGCGGGAGTTAAAGCCGGACTTACTGGTCCTCGCCTTCGTTACCTCATTTGTCCCCCAGGAGATGATAGATCTCGCACCCCTGGGAGGCATTAACTACCATCCTTCTCTGCTACCGAAATATCGCGGGGGCTCGGCTATTAACTGGGCGGTGATTGCAGGTGAGACCGAAACCGGCGTCACCATTCATTATATCGATGAAGGTGTGGACACCGGGCCGGTTCTGCTCCAGGAAAAAGTCGCGATCACCCCTGATGATACCGTTAAAAGCGTCTATTTTGAGAAGCTCTATCCACTTGGTGTCTCAATGATAGCCAAGGCGGTTACTCTGATCAAACAGGGTAAGGCCGAACCACGAGACCAGGATGATGCGATGGCTTCTTTTCAGCCGGTCATCACCCCTGATGATACGGCCATTGACTGGAAGCAACCAACCCAGCAAATCTACAACCTGATCCGGGGGGCAAACCCTGCACCGGGAGCCCATACTGAGCTCAAAGGCGAGCGATATAAGATATTTAATGCCAAGCCGGCAACACCAACCGGAAATCCCGGTTCAATCCTGCTGATCGATGAGGCTGGGATTACAGTTGCTACCGGGGATGGCTCTATCTTGGTCGAAGTGATGCAACCACCAAAGCAGAAGAAGCTTGATGCCAAAGCACTCGCTGATCAGTTGTCCCTGCAAACAGGAGACGCTTTCGGTGCTTGATCCTGCCATGCTGTCCATTATCGCATCCTATTGCCTGATTGGGTCGGTGGTCGGTATCCTGGCCGGACTTCTCGGCGTTGGCGGTGGTTTGGTCATCGTACCGGTCCTGGTATTTTCTTTTGGCAACCAGGGAATACCCAAAGACATGATAATGCACCTGGCACTCGGGACTTCACTTGCCTCAATCATGTTTACTTCCATCTCAAGCTTCATGGCTCATCACCGCAGAGGTGCCGTACATTGGAACATTGTGAAAAACATTGTTATCGGTATCCTCACCGGCACCTTTCTCGGCTCTTGCTTTGCCTCACGGTTATCCACTCCTGTATTAAAGGTCTTTTTCGTGATCTTTCTTTACTTTGTTGCTTCCCAGATGCTTTTGAATAAGAAACCAAAAGCTTCGCGTGAGCTACCGGGTAACGTGGGAATGTTCAGTGCCGGAAATATCATTGGGTTCATTTCCAGCCTGGTTGGAATTGGTGGAGGCACTGTTTCCGTACCGTTCATGGTCTGGTGTAATATTGCTGTGCACCATGCGATCGGCACATCAGCTGCCATCGGTCTCCCCATTGCAATAGCCGGCACCGCTGGCTATATCTTGAACGGCTGGAACGTGAGCGGGTTGCCTGATTACAGTATCGGCTATGTCTACCTTCCGGCACTTTTCGGTATCGCTGCCGTCAGTGTGCTGACCGCACCGCTCGGGGCAAAACTGGCGCATAGTCTGCCGGTTGATCGGTTAAAGAAAATTTTTGCCCTGCTCCTTATCGGCGTCGGTACGAAGATGCTGGTGGGAATTTTATAATACAACAAACGTAACCGAATCAGAAATCAACAATCATCCGGGCCATCCCATCGCCCTGCAAGGTGGAAATATGATGGTAGGCTGCACCGAGTGATTGGGCAAGCGTCTTCATCATCTTGCCGGGATTTCTTAAAGGACGCGTATCGATTGCGATACTATGTATGGAATCCTGACCGATCTGGTGGGCAATGTGGTGTAGTTCTGCTGGAATGTTTTTATAGGCGATCGCAGAATCAAACGGCACGTTTGCTTCACCATCTGATAAGATCATCAACAAAGGTCTGAGTTCAGGATCTTTCAAGCGCTCCGTTCGAATCATTCTCCACCCCTTGATCAAGCCATCGGCAAACGGCGTTGCCCCACCGGTTGGAAGAGCCCTGAGTTTTGCTCTGGCCAGAGCCAGACTTGATGTTGGTGGCAAAAGAACTTCGGCAAATTCGTCCCGAAAACTCACCAGACCGATACGATGCCTTTTCTGGTATGCTCTTGAAAGGACTGATAAAATAGTGCCTTTGGCAGCTCTGATTCGGGCAAAGGTCGTATCATCACCCATGGAATCGGAACAATCAAGCACGAAAACAATCAGCGTCTTGAGCGGGCGCGCATAGACCTTCTTGCGGAAATCCTCGGGGCGAATCTCCACGTTTTCTGGTTGGAAATTTTTCCCTGATCTAATCAACGCTGCTTTTACGGTGGCCAGGGCACTGAGGTCAAAGCTCTTGTCACCATCTGAAATCTCAGCTGTCCGGATCAACCGTCCCGAAGCAGAAACCTTTTTTGCCGATTTCTTTCGCCCCGACCTGCTACCGGTAATCTGCAACGAATCAATGTTCAGTTCTTCGATGCAGATGAATTCATCAGGTTCATAGATAACTTTTTTTTTTCTTCCAGATAGGTGAAAAGCAGATCAACATGCGAGGCCGCATTCGCCCCTGGTACTGTCTCCTCAATATCGTCCCAGCTATCGGTTATTTCCTGATCCAACGGGGAAGATTCGACCGGCGTTTGGTCTTCGAGCAACCCGGCAATAACCTGGTCAATCCGCTCTGAAATTAGTTGCGGGGAAGAGAGCGAGAGGTCAGCAATGCGATGGGGAAGTACGAATCGCGCCGCTTCGCTGATATGATCGATACTCACCTGATCTCGATCCATCAGCCCGGCCAGCGCACGCGCTGCTTTGATAATGGCAATATCGGTACGATGGCCCTGAACTTCAAATTTCATGGCAATCCCGACCGCACTATCGATCATTTCCGGGGGAATTGAGATATCCTCCAGATCTGCACGCGCATTGCTGATTTGATTTGCCAGCAAATCCTCAGCGACTTTGTAGTGGGATCTGAACTGCTCTGGGTCACGATCAAAGTTCATTCTGCTTCTGATAATCTGCGCGCGGTGCATGGAGTCGCCTACCCCCTGAATATGAACGCTCAGGCCAAAACGATCAAGAAACTGGGGCCGAAGCTCCCCTTCTTCCGGGTTCATGGTCCCAACCAGCATGAACCGGGCAGGATGGGCATAAGAAACCGATTCACGCTCGACCGTATTCACCCCGGAGGCCGCTGCATCGAGCAATACATCAACCAGATGATCATCCAGCAGGTTCACCTCATCCACGTATAGTATGCCGCGATTGGCTGAGGCCAGCAGTCCCGGTTCGAAATGCTTCTTGCCTGTCTTAAGAATAGTTTCAACATGAAGTGTACCAACAACCCGGTCTTCAGTGGCGCTCAACGGTAATTCCACCAATGGCATTGGTATCTGTTCCGTTTCCAGTCGCTCCTGGCGTTCTTTTTTTTGCGTACAATCCAGGCATAGGCCGACCTCATCATCTGGACTGCAATGATAGGGACACCCCTTAATCACGCTAAGACGGGGCAAAATATTGGCCAAGGCTCTTACTGCTGTTGACTTTCCAGTACCTTTGTGACCGCTGATCAATACCCCGCCGATACCGGGATCAACCGCGTTGAGCAGCAGGGCTGTTTTCATCCGCTCCTGGCCAACCAACCCTTCAAAAGGAAATACATGCTGTCGTGACATGCCAATACACCTAAACTCTGGTAATACCAGAGTAACTATTAAACAATACGAAGAATTTGTAATTAAATTGTAATCAATCATACTGGATATTCCAACCGAAAAAGTTATAATAGAGGGAAATAAACAATAGCCGACAGTCACCAGAACCATGGTCAAAAATCAGGAGCAGAAAATAATGGTAAGCCAATCACTTCCACCCCATCTTCCCTCAACTTCTTTTGCTGAATTGCTCGGTATCGAGCAGATAATGGACAACCGAATACAACCACTCTGGATCCCAGAGGAAACCGTTCATGGAGCCGCCTATACGGTACAGTGTGGCCCCGGTGATAACCTAATGCTGCATACTGCAACCCACCAGGCACCGGCAGGTTCAGTCATCGTGGTTCAGGCCGGTGATGAAAAATTTGCCATGGCTGGGGGTAATGTCTGTGCAGTTGCCCAAAAGAGAGGGATTCGAGGATTCGTCATCGATGGGGTGATCAGGGATATCAGAGAAATACGGGAAGCAGGCTTTCCTGTTTTCTGCACAGGACTCAGCCCGAAGCCTGGCACCAAAGAAGGTCCGGGAAATTTGCAAACGGTAATCCAATGCGGCAGTGTCTTCGTGAATCCAAATGATATCGTCATTGCTGATGAAGAGGGTATCGTCATCGTTCCAGCTTCCCAATATGATGATCTCCTGCAGAAGGCCCAAAAAAAAGCAGCGTTTGAGGCCAGCCAGACATTGGAGCAGTGGCAATCGGCACATCGACAGAAAATTCAACAATGCCTTCAGGAAAGTGGCTACACAGACCCACGATTTGAGTTGACCTGAACGCGTTTGCTGGTAGCTTCCGGATCTTTCTCTCGTCAACGAAAAGCACTTCCTGACGACCATTGTTGCGTAACACACCCCTGTTTACCCTGCAGAGTTCATAAAAATGACCTGAGCTCAGCAACCAGAACATCCGGCCGGAGACGACTCCCTTTTTACTTCACCCATAAAAAATAGTAGACTTCGTTATGAGATTCAGTTATATATTGCCTATTGACAACTGGTCTTACCAAGATTATCTATTTGTAATACTAAAGAATATAAGAATTTTGATTGGTAAGATCAGTTCTGCTTTTTGCACAAAAATAAGGCGTTTTTCCTGATCTTTTTATCATCATAAGGAGCATGACCATGAGCACAGACATCTATTCCGAGGCGCTGGCATACCACAAATCCGGAAGAAAGGGAAAAATCGAAGTCGTCGTTACCAAACCATTCTCCACCCAGAAAGACCTCTCACTTGCCTACAGCCCAGGAGTCGCCCAACCATGCCTGGAGATCGCCGATAACAGCGAAGAAGCCTACGAGTACACTGCCAAGGGAAACCTGGTTGCGGTAATTTCAAATGGTACGGCAGTGCTGGGACTCGGAAACATAGGTGCCGTTGCCGGCAAGCCGGTAATGGAAGGCAAAGGCGCACTTTTTAAAAAATTCGCCGACATCGATGTCTTTGATATAGAAATATCCTCTGAAGATCCCGATGAGTTTATCCGCACCTGCGAACTAATCTCTCCGACCTTCGGTGGCATCAACCTTGAAGATATCAAAGCACCTGAATGCTTCTACATTGAAGAGGAGCTTAAGCAGCGCATTGAAATTCCCGTTTTCCACGATGATCAGCATGGAACGGCTATTATTACTGGGGCTGCATTTCTCAACGCCCTTGAAGTAACCGGGAAGGACATCAATACGGTCAAGGCCGTCTTTAATGGAGCTGGGGCAGCGGGCCTGGCATGTGCCCAGATGTTTGTAGATCTCGGGCTGAAGCGTGAAAACCTGATCCTGTGTGATTCCCGCGGAGTCATTTACCAGGGCAGAAGTGCTTCAATGAATCCATACAAAGAGCGTTTTGCAGTCGAAACAGAGCTCCGAACGCTGGAAGAAGCAATCGCGGGTGCCGATCTCTTCTGTGGAGTCAGCGTTGCCGGCGCCCTTACCCAGGAGATGGTCAAGACCATGGCTCCACGCCCGATAATCTTTGCGCTGGCCAATCCTGAACCGGAGATCTCCTATCCGGACGCGGTCGCCGCACGACCCGACTGCATCATGGCAACCGGACGCAGTGACTACCCGAACCAGGTGAATAACGTGCTCTGCTTTCCCTACCTCTTCAGGGGCGCGTTGGATGTACGGGCTAAAGCCATCAATACCGAAATGAAAATTGCCGCGGTCAAGGCCATCGCCGGCCTGGCCAAGGAGGAGGTGCCGGACCGGGTACTCAGAGCCTATGGTGTCGAGCGATTTGAATTCGGTCCGGAATATTTAATACCAACCCCGTTTGACCCCCGTGCCTTGCTGAAAATAGCCCCTGCCGTTGCGAGGGCGGCCACCGAATCCGGTGCTGCCAAGAAACCAATCCAGGATATCGAGAAATACACCGAGCACCTGGAGGCTACCCTGGGCATGTCAAAAGCCATCATCAGATACGTTACCAACCGGGTAAAAAAGGATCCGGTCAGGGTCGTGTATCCGGAAGGTGAAAATAAAAATATCATCCGTGCCGCAATCAGGGTTATGGAGGAAAAACTCGCAACTCCACTTCTGCTCGGCAAGAAAGAAGTAATTGAGCCAATGCTGGAGAAATATGGTGCCCATGATCATTCAATGGAGATTATTGACCCTACCTGTGAAAAGGAACGTGTCAGCAGGTACGCCTTGCAGTACCACCAGAGAAAACGGCGTAGAGGTATCACGCTGCCCTATGCCAACGACATAATGCAACGGGACACCGGTTATTTCGGGGCGATGATGCTCGCCACCGGAGATGCTGACTGTATGATTTACGGCCAGTCCCTGCCCTACCCATACGCCATTCGCAGAGTGCTATCCTGTATCACCAAATCTTCTGAGCAGAAGACGGTTGCCAGTGTCTATATGATGGTATTCAAAAACCGGACACTCTTCTTTGCCGACACCACCGTTAACATCCAGCCGACCCCGCAGCAGCTTGCTGAAATTGGTATATCAGTCGCCGATTTTGTGAAAGAGTTTGATATCAGACCGAAAATCGCTATGCTTTCCTATTCCAATTTCGGTTCATCAGATACCACCAGTGCCAAAAACGTTGCCAGTGCGACGGAACTCGTCAAACAGATGGCACCCGATTTGGAGGTCGATGGTGAAATGCAGGCCAATCTGGCGTTCAATACTGAGCTTCGGGAGGAGATTTTCCCATTCTCCACACTCTCCGGAGAGCCCAATATCCTGATCTTTCCTGATTTAAATGCAGCCAATATCGCCTACAAACTCTTTATGAGGCTCGGTGAGGTAGAGGCAATTGGCCCCATTCTGGTCGGACTGGACAAATCAGCGCATATTGTTGAGCGAGGGGCCAAGCCGGGCAACATTTTCAACCTCACCACTCTGGCAGCACTCAAAGCGCGTCAAAATCTGGGCACCGATTCCTGATATCTGCCCCAAATGGACCATGGCACGCCGATAATTTGACGTTTCGGCGTGCCATTTTGCTAATCTAGGGAGAAAAGTGCTCTGCAAATCCCACTACACTAAAAAAATATCCCCTGGTACATTCCACTCGCTCGAACATTTTGCAAACTGAAACCAAGTCAATAAAAATCATAATATGTCTGCAATTACAAACAGTTAAAGAAAGCCAACTAAATCAAACGTGCAACCAGTCTTTCACCAGCAACCTGACCATCCTGCTGATCGGCCACTCCTTTTCCCAGAATTTCCGCATCTTGCATGTTTTTTGCAAGCCTCTTCAGGGTCGACGATATTACCCCACCTCTTCTAAGCGGATAGGAGTAACAACATCATGCTGAAACGTCTCCAGTCGTTAATTCATCAACACCATCCGGATACCCTTGCCCACTCCCGGCGGGTCTCTCTCTATGCCTCGATGATTGCCGGCAGCATCTGTAACGACAGTGAGATGCAGGATCGAACCGTTCGATCAGCGGCTATACATGATATCGGCAAGCTCTATATCCCTGCAGAGATCCTCAACAAACCTCGGGAGCTCGACACCCGTGAACGCGTGATGATCTGCTCACATGCGCATTCAGGTTATAATATTCTTAACCAGGCAGGTGGCTTGAAGGTACTGGCCGAACCGGTTCTCCACCATCATGAACGATTCGACGGGTCTGGCTACCCGTTTGGCCTGAGTGGTCAATCTATTCCGCTCGAGTCCAGAATTATCAGTGTTGCGGATACCTTCGATGCCCTTACCTCAGAACGAAACTACAATACCCAAATGTCCCAGGGTGAGGCACTTGCTGAAATTACTTACCAATCTGGGAAGATGTTTGACCCTGAAGTGGTTTACCACTTTCACATGATCGTAAAGGAAATGATGCGAACCCACGGTGTATTTAACCATCTGGCAGTGCACTAAACGGTAGTTTACTGATTGCTGGTATAATTACTCAGTTTTTTGAAACTGGTTCAACTCCTCCTCTATATAGCGATAGGTATATCGTTTACCATTTAAATATGAGGTGATTGCCAGAACCGAGATAAAGATGAGCAATGCTCCGAAGAGCAACATAGCACTGGGAAACAATAGAGATAATAGCACTGAAATGACCAGTGAGAAAAACAATACCCGTATCACCTGATAGCGGGAGGCTTTCATCGTCGCCAACGCTCCCGTTCGAGTCGTAATACCACCCTCAATCAGGGCTTTTTTCATACTTTCATAGCCCGCCTGGTGGCGACGCTCCATTCGGCCAAAAGGGTCACTCAATTTCATTGGCTTTTGTATCAACTCCTCAAAAATAGAGATAGCATCCTCTTCATGATACTTACACATCGGACTTTCATCAACTAACAGTATATCTCCTTGTGCACAAGTAGCTTTCGTTCAAAAATATTGTTTTTCACCCTCAATATGGACCCCAAACGCTGCTCTAAACTTTAGTTTCTCATGCAATATCTGAATGTTACGAACACTTATTACAAGAAGAGCCCCGCCAAAACCAAAAAACTCGCTCATATTGTGATGGGGATGAGTACGCTACTGAATCAGATAATTCACTGATCCCGGCCAGAAAAGATTCCGTAATTTTGGAAGCGCCTCTGTTTTTTCCGCAAATCCGTACAAACCGTTTATGTCTAGTTCATTCGAATGATTCTATTCCATCACTCAATTATCTGGTTCGCAGAAAAAGCAAAACACCAAAACTAATGATTTCATAGTGTTACAGCGCTCTGTCTCTGAACAGAGACAGAAAAGATGATTTGGGCACGGTTATTGTAAATAATATTCATAATGCAAATACCATTTGGTCAGCCACCAAGCGTTGCCCCAAAGGGGATTTGCCCAAACGGCATAGCAGAAAGGCTCTGGGGGGAAGGTGTGAGGCTTTCTGAAAAAATTTGGAGGTGAGCATGGGTGCAATTAATTACCTCACTGATACAAAAACAGAAGTTGCAGAAAAAACATTTGTAAGAGATGACGGACACGCGATTATTGTCTGTCCGGCCTGTCAGAAAGTACGAAAAATCTCGACGAGCCGCTTTACCCAACGAAAAACCAAACTCAATATCAAGTGCTCCTGCTCTCACCGTTTTACGATGGCGCTTGACTATCGGCAAGCCTGGCGCAAACCGACAAATCTGGCAGGAACGTGTAAGATCGATATGCAGGAGAAACTGACCAGGGTCAAGAATATTTCTTTTGATGGTATCTGCCTCGAGGTAAATGACACCCAAGCATTTCATGCGGGACAACGTGGTGTCGTTAATTTCACTCTGGATGACAAGAACCGGACAAAAATCAGGAAAGAATTTCAGGTTATGTCAGTAAACGGAAAAACCATTGGCTGCCAGTTTCAACAGGATCGAGCCTACGAGAAGGAGCTTGGTTTTTACCTGAGATTCTAATCTCGATTAGTAATTCATGATATCGCCCCGTCCCACTTCCCTCGGATTTATTGAGGTAGTGAGTCGGGGCGTTTTTTTTAGCTCTATTTATAATCGACCACCAATATTGCTCCCTTTCATCTATGATATAATTGTCTTCAAAGGAGCTCCCATGCGAATCATCATACGAAAATCGGTTTCCCCCGCGTTCCTCGCCGTCGTGTTAATCGTGTCCATGATTTTGTCGAGCTGTACCAATCCGGTGCCACCAGAAAAAACTGATTACGTGGGTGAATGGCGCAGCCAAGAGATGTACCTGCTGATTCTAGCAGATGGTACGGTACATTACGAGCGACTGAAAGGTGGCGGAAGTGTAGAAATAACCGGACCGATCAAAGCATTCGAAGGAGATGACTTTGTCGTCGGATTCCTCTTTATCACGACCACGTTCACCGTCGACAGACCGCCGTTTCAGGATAATAATGAGTGGTACATGGTTGTTGACGGGGTACAGCTCACCCGAAACGATGAGTGAAGGCTCCCACCATACTTTACCGAACCGCAGTTCCCTGACTAGTTGCCCCTTTCTCAATAAAAAAAACGATTTTTTTTATAAAAAATTGCAGCGAAGCCGGCTTGTAAGATTTTTGTAAGATGCGGTTGCTATCCTAGCTGAAAATATCAGCCTGGAGGATCAGCCATGAGAAATGAAACCAGACTTGCAATTTCCAACGAATGGAGTCACTGCTCGTATGCGGTACAACGTGAACTGATCAAAGCCTACATCGACAAGTATGGAGGTGAAGTACTCAATGGCGAACATTGGTTCGAATACCTTGCCGAGGCTTTTGGAATTTATCAATATGATTTCACCTTCACGCATAAAACCAAGGCACCTTGGGCAGCATTACGCCGTTAAGCCCACACAAAAGCGTTACTATTTATCTCTATCCACTGCGCAAGCGACATAAGTAGTGGTGATCCATTAACGCCAGTGAGTCCATACCGTTTTCTGTCCACCTGGGAGACGATCAGCCTGTCCGGTGTTGAATTCTCTGCCTCTGTAACGTATAGTATAACCGGCTGCAATTATAAGAGATAACCACTACCCAGACCGGTGATGCTAACGACTCGATTCCTTAATGATCAATTACGTGAAACCCTATCCAAACGCCGGTCAGAAAACGGTTTCGAGCTCGCAGATGTACTTCGCTCAGGCACTGAAAACCCGGACAGTAATATCGGTGCTTACGCTGGCGATGCGAGTTGTTACGAGGTCTTTTCAGAACTATTTGATCAGGTTATTGAAGCGTATCACGGATACACACCGGATCAGCAGCATTATGAGCAATTTGAACCACTGGCTGCTGATAGTGTTGGCAAATTAAACCTGGCTGATCCCCGAATTATTTCAACGCGTATCAGGGTTGGCCGCAATATCAAGGACTACCCGTTCCCACCCTCCATTTCCCATGCCAGCAGGCTCACACTGGAAGCAAAAATAGCCACCATTCTCAACCAACTTACGGTAGATCAAAAAGGACGCTACTATTCCCTCAGTCAGATGAGCGATTCGGAACAGCGGGAGCTTACCGAGCAACATTATCTCTTCAAAAAAGGCGATCGTTTCCTCGAGTCTGCCGGGGTTAACAGAGACTGGCCAAGCGGTCGGGGTATTTTTTATACCGCTGAAAAAAAGTTTCTGGTCTGGGTTAATGAGGAGGATCACCTGCGTATTATTTCTATGCAACAGGGCGGTGCAATCGCTACCGTCTACGAGCGACTGCGACAAGCGGTGTTAACCATTGGTGCCGAATTACCTTTTGCCCGCAATAACCGGCTGGGTTATCTCTGCAGTTGCCCCACTAATTTGGGCACAGCGATGCGCGCGAGCGTCCATATCAAACTGCCACGCCTTGGCCAAAGTGAGGAATTGGCAAATATCTGCAAAAGCTTGAACCTCTCGGTGCGTGGAATCCACGGAGAACACTCAGAATCCAAGGATGACATCTGGGATATTTCCAATACCCAGAGACTTGGTATCAGTGAAATTGAGGTAATCAAAACGCTCTTCCAGGGCGTGAAATCCCTCCTACAAGAAGAGGATCGATAGCCTGAATCATTCATCTTGTCAGCGTGGAACAGCCTGGTTCTGAAGCGTTAAAATAGTGTTAGAAAGAGACAGGACGTTTGACACAAACACTCTTTTCTGATAATCATTCTCTATAAGTGACCAGACACTGATCGGTGTTTCCGATCGATGCGTATGGGCCACTGCATCAGTGACCGGTCTCATCTCCCTTCCCCAGGGGATCGTCCCAACCTAACCACATCAGACAGGAGGCGTTCATGGACTCGAAAGACCTGAAAAAGATTCTGGCCGGACTCTGCATTGCCGGGTTAGTTTCTGGATCCGTGGTCACGCTCACCGGTTGTGCAAGCGCATGAAGCGGTGATAAAGCTGGGGCAGGTAGCTCCAAAAGTGGCTGAAGCGGCACCTCACCTGGCACCGGCGGTGCCAAAGATGATAAGGATAATAGCGGTGGCGGCGGGAAAAGTGGCTGAAGCTGATTTCATACGCAGTTCGCGTATTATTCCGTCATAAATTATTTAAAGTCTTCATCACGCAATTTATTTTGAGCGCAACAAAAGAAGACACCCAAAAAGAGATTTTTTTTAATTGCAGCAGGATTCTGGGTACAAAAACCTGGGGAAGGATCCTGACATTATGCAACTCGTCGGCAGAACCGGAAGGTTTTCTGGAAACACTCCAAACACTGGATGATCTTTCGCTTCCCTCCTTCATTACCGAACTAGCCAAAATCGAGTATGGGATGTACGTTGCTGAACAACTGGCTCCACGGGTCAGTTATCCTGTACATCAGCACACTATCAACCCGACCGTGCAGCTGATTCCGGCAACACACTCCAACCTGGCAGAACTCATAAACAATGGTGCAGAAACAACGGTTGACAAATCTGACGCGCCAGGTGGCGTGCATATTATCATCTGGTATGATCAGAACACACACGAGGTTCAGGTAAAAGAGGCCACCGATGCTGATTTACTGGCCTTAAAGATCGTCTCCGAAAACATCCCAGCAAAGGACGCAGCATCGGCCGGTGGGGTAAAAATAGCTCATATCAACGGGGTGATCCGTCATGCTGTTTCGATCGGACTCATACTCAAACCACCATCTAATATTCGCCGGGAGGTACCTGCTGAGCAAAGTGAAAATCCTGCCTTAAAAAAATTTATCACTGCCGACACCTTTACCTTGCAATGGCATATCACCCAGGCGTGCGATCTACATTGCAAGCATTGTTATGACCGCAGTGACTTAGCCATATTGCCCTATGAAAAAATGATCGCGGTGCTCGACGAGTTCCATGAATTTTGTGACCTCATGCAGGTGATGGGTCAGGTCACTTTCACCGGGGGGAATCCCCTGCTTTACCCCAGATTTATAGAAATTTACCAGGAAACTGCTGATCGAGGACTGGCCATCGCCATTCTCGGGAACCCGACTCCAATTGAAGAAATTGAAGCGCTGGTCGCCATCGCCAAACCACACTTTTTCCAAATCAGCCTGGAGGGTCTGGAGTCACATAACGATCATATCCGGGGCCTCGGTCATTTCCAGCGCTCCTTGGGCTTTCTGGAACAGCTCAAAAGGCTCAATCTATACACCATGGTTATGCTGACCCTGACCCGTGAAAACATGAACCAGGTCTTGCCGCTTGCTGAAATACTGAGGGATAAAGTCGACTCTTTCACTTTCAACCGGCTGTCTATGGTGGGTGAAGGGGCCCAACTGGCCATGGCTGATCCCGATGATTTTGCACTATTTCTGGAAGAGTATAGTCAGGCCTGCCAGACTAACCCGATCCTGGCCCAGAAGGATAATCTGCTCAACATTACCAGGCACAACAAAAACCATGATTTGTTTGGTGGCTGTACCGGCTATGGTTGTGGAGCGGCCTTCAATTTTATGACGCTGCTCCCCAATGGTGAGATCCATGCCTGCAGAAAATTTCCATCCCGGATCGGCAGCATCTCAGAACCTTTCTCTCAGACACCATCCATCGCAGAACACCACCAGAACCGCTTTCAGACAACTTATCATTCTGAGATTGCCAGGAAATATCGCCAGGCAAGCAGTGAGTGTCAGCAATGTACTCTCAACCTGGTATGTCGTGGTTGCCTGGCCGCTGCCCATAGTTGTGGACTGGATATTTTCACCAGCAAAGATCCGTTCTGCTTTCTGCCGGAAACCACGCAGAACGCATAAGCGTTACCGCTATCCCATCTCAGATAGGAACTACACCTGATCGAGTGCTTCCAGAAATCGCTCAATAGGTTCGCGAATCATTTCATCCCCGACAAATGCATCTGCCAACCCTAAAACGATGGCAAAATGGCCAATATCATCTAGCTCAAAGTAGTTTACATCACCACCGCATTCGCTCACGCGCTGGCTCAACACACGTGAATTCTCGGTAATCACCACACTGTCATCTGCACCGTGAAGCAACAGGATGGGTGCCTGTGAGGGACAGGCGAAATTAACCGGCTGTGCTTGCTCAACTGGCAATGTTTCGGGAAATATCGGTCGGGTGGACCGGTATTTGCGGGGATCGAAACCGTATGGACCGGCCAGCCCTATCAGCCCACGTACAACACTGATTGATTGCCCTTGGGCCTCAAGATATCCCTGATCTAAACTGATCAATGCTGCAATGTGTGCCCCTGCAGAATGTCCCATCACCACCACACCGTTAGTAGCCTGCTCAATATTTTTGCTCAGCCAAGTAACTGCTTGCGCACCATCCTCAACAAACGTGGGAAACACAACTTCGGGGTAGAGTCGGTAGTCAGGTATAGCAACGACATACCCTTTGCTGCTCAAGGCATGCCCGACAAATGCATAATTCTCTTTCTGGCCACGCTTCCAGCTGCCACCATAAAAGAAAACAACAACGGGAGACCCAGCCCTGACCTGCTCCGGTAAATATATATCCATCTGCTGGCGGTTTTCAGCACCATAGCTCACCTCTGAAACTGTGGCAGAACTCACCTCCCGTGAAGACGAATTCAAAATTCTCAACGGCGAACAACCGGCCGCAGCCAACATTAAAAAGAGTGCAGGAATCAAAAATATTTTCATCCATCTATGCTTCATTACTCACGATCCTCCTGCTCCCACTCGCAACCGAAGGCTTCCTACTCAAATACTCACATTCATGTCTAAAAAGTGATCATTATTATCACCTCGTCAATGGCAGTAGCAGCGTCTCTTACACCTTTGTGAACAGACCATCTCTGCTATTGTATAATCTCAAGATATCTGATCCAGTGGACTAGCAACGGGATCTCTCAAATCCTTAATGACGTGGGTATATATCATTGTGGTTTCAACCCTGGTATGCCCGAGATACTCCTGGATCTGCCGAATATCCACACCCGATAACAATAGATGTGTAGCAAAACTGTGCCTGAGGGTATGAACCGAAGCATGTTTATGTACCTGCGCTTCCTTTAGTGCCTTTTTAAACGTCCGCTGTAGTATTCGAGATGAAACATGATGCCTCCGTACCTCTCCCGTTACACGATCGACTGACATTTCTTTGTTAGGGAAAAGATATTGCCAGGCAACCTCAACTGCAGCACCGGGATATTTCTTGCTCAGCGATTCAGGCAAAAAAACCCTGCCAAAACCATCAGCTACATCTTTCTTGTGCTGGGTGATGACTCTATCGACATGTGCTTTCAATTCTTCAACCAATGATTTGGGCAGAATCGTTGTACGATCTTTGTTACCTTTGCCAGCCCGCACGACAATCAACCCCTGGTCAAAATCCAGATCTTTGATACGTAAACGGAGGCACTCGGTTATACGAAGACCACCACCATATATTAGCTTCAGCATCAACCCTGCGGTACCATCCAAATGACTTAGCAACGCACTGGTTTCTGTAACTGACAAAACAACTGGCAACCTTTTTGTAGTCTGAGCTCTCACCGTATGTTTCAGGTCGCCAATCTCTTGATTCAGTACCTGCCTAAAAAAGAAGAGTAATGCGTTAAATGCCAAGTTCTGGGTTGACCCAGAAACCTGACTCTCAACTGCTAATTGAGCGAGAAAATTACGAACTCCGGTCCGATCAACTTTCAACCTCCCCCGATCCATTGATCGATTCGTTGAAGAAATGTAATTGAAAAATCGCGAGCACCATGAGATATAGGTATTTACCGTCGTTCGGGCATAATTTCGTAAGGTCAAAGCCTCTTTCAAGGCGACTAGCGCTTCTTTGCGATTAAAACTATTGTCTTCAGCCAAATCAATAATTGCATTTGTACTTGGAACATCTTCATCCCTCTCGCCTCCCAAAAAGTTGCAGTAGTAAAGCCTGACCGCTTGTTCAGCTTGACGAATTTGCCATGCCTCATATTTCCCCTGACTCTGAAGATGACTTACGAACAAACCAAGTTGTTGCGACCATTTGGAACCAGGCCATTGTTGAGCCACCTGGAAAAACATCCGAGTCCAATGCACAAAATATTTTTCCTTCCCACTCGGAATCAAACCATGAAATAACAGATACTGTGCAAAACGATCACCCTCAAATACCTGTTTATAAGACATATTCAAAACACCTTTCAGTTATCCGCACTTGCGCGACTTGTCGCATAACAAGGTCCATTCCAGTTATTGCGACAAATTTTCCATTCTTTTGGGCCGCAAAACAGGCAAAATCGAACTCCTACGCAACTCATTTTGCAGTTATTGCGTCATGTCCTATAACTTGTTGTTTTGCAGTTATTTGACACTACCCCTCTAATTTCATAAACATCTTGCAGGATTTCTTTTATCCGATAGTATAGGGTAACACTCTGACATTTATCTTACTTTTTCCAGAACACGCGAAGTCCTCTTCAGAACACAAACAAAAAGAAGATGATGCAAATGCAGGGAAACCGACAATTTTTGTCAGTATTTCTCCTAAAATGCGACTGTCGCACATTAAATAGTTATGTTTTCAAAAATTGAAATTTGTACGCTTGTTATGTCGTTTTATAGGTGAGAAGAGTTGATACATTTCTTAATTGGTATAGTGCTTTTATTAATTGTTGCCATATTGGTCTATATTTACCTTTTAATACCGTACCTATTGATATCATGGTTGAAATTTATTCATCAAAAAAGACAGTTAAAAAAGCAAAGATTGGAGGATCACAAAGAGTCTTTTTGGAACGAAAAGCGCAAAAAAATAATCATTTCTTTAGCCATTCTGACGAGTGTTGCAAGTTTCACCGTATATACTACACAACGAATAAAATGGATGGGTGATGACAACGGCAACCTTAAGGCTAAAAACTATTATGTAAGTGGACAGGTTTTAAATGCCTTTCGAGCAATATTAACCAACTTTATTCATCCGGAGATCCCCATTATGGCCCCACTTCATGGTTTGCAGTGGGCGATTTATAATAAAGGGATTAAACAATTACCTGCTGATGATGGTGAGATTGGCATCTGGCAGAATCAATGGTTTCATAATCACTACTCAAAGAAAAATCGGAAAGAGTTGTTCCTAAGAAATAGCAAACCAACCAAAACCTTCCGGACTAGATTGGATCAATGGTGGTTCAGTCTTGAATCAATGGCTACTGGCAGTTATGCAGATAAACAGATGGAAGAGGAGCATTATTATCTGGATTATACTTCTTTAGCCTTGTCGTATTTACTGAAACACGGTTTTTATGCTCATCATAAAGCTGGGTCTGCGCATTCACTCGCCTTGATACCGAAACATGTTGAGCGTAGTCGTTTGTTGAGTAACTGGTTATGGGAGTTGCAAGGTAAATGGAATAAATCTCAGAATACCTTGGACTTTTTAAACAAAAATCCAAAATTAGAAGCAATGTATCTGACAGTGTTGCAACATATGTTGATCCGATATTTTCAAGGTACCATTAATCAGAACCGGTTTAGTTGTGATGATGTAAGTATCCAGCGTTATGTGAAAGCGAGAAAGCAATTTGTGGAGCCAGAAGAAGGAAGGCCGGCATATAAGCGCATGAGAAATATTAAGGAAGCAAATAGGCTTCTGGATTGGTCTGTCGATAATCCAAACTCTCGTTCAATGCGCTATGTATTAGGGCATTATTGTGGAATTGCAGTAGTTGGTGATGAGAATAATAGCAAGTATGCCTCTTGGGCTAAACATGACGGACAAACACCTGACCAGGAAGCAGAGGATAGAGCCAAGCTGAACTTCTATGATGAAATAATTATATTAGAGAGTCAATTTAATGACTGATTGAGAAGACTCGTAAAAAGGTACTTACATATTTTTTTTTATTGAGCATAAACAACTATTTTTTTTGTTTGCTGAGAAAATCATAATAAATAATAACATAACCAAACGTTTCAGTGGACGCACGTGATCGCGCGCCACTGAACTCACCGTTATCTGTACAATCATATGATTAAACAATCATTAATAACGATATTATTAATCTCCATAACATTCCATATTAGCTATACATCATATGTTTTTGCTTCAAACGTTGATGAGGTAAATCCAATATGGCTAAATCGTACAGAACCAGATGAAAGTGTTGCGCCTCCAAATGGCTTTACAGTTACACCTAAAGAAGCTTTTGAGATTGTACGTAAAAAACCATGGGCTCTTTCACTAAAACATGTTTGGCATCTTTATGCAGACTCAAGATATTATTATGTGCATGATTCATTCTTAGGATCAAACTCATCATTAGCAAAATCTCATGGTGTGAAAGTTGATGGAAAAACAGGTGAAATACTAAACAGATAACCAGGCGTTCGAGCTGACAAATACCACTGCGCGCAATCCTTACCTTTGAAA
>QZLB01000289.1 GCA_004796425.1 Desulfobulbaceae bacterium
AAACGATCTGAAACGTGATATTTCAGGTCAAGAGAGATTGAGGCTCCGGCATAGCCGCCATCGGCATCAAATGCGGGGCGATCAGCGGTGGCGAAACGGGGTGCCACATCATAAAAGTAGCCGGCAAGCTCGGAATCAATAGCAGAAAGACTCACCCCAGCGATCAATTCCAGCTGTTTTTTTGGCAGGAGCTCATAATTCTCATAAGTGAGGATGAGCTTACTCTGAATTCCCCGATAATCAACGGTTAGTTCGTCGTCCCAATCACCTGTAATGGCCCCTCGCACAGACAGACTGAGGTAGAGATCATGGCCCGCACTCGCTTTTCTGGCAAAATAGTAGTTCAGTGAAGGACCAACGGCCATCATGATCGCATCGAGCTCATCCATCCCCTCCCGCGCATCATCATTCTTATTGACCTCGCCATACACAGCGAGATCAAGGGTGAACGTCTCGGTATCCAGAATCAGACCCGTTATACTCTCATCATCAAGACTAATGATCTCACCCCGATACACCACATACGGAAAAGCAAACAAGAGCGGTCGATTCTCTGATGAGCCTTTGTAATAAGGAAGGTAGCCCCCAAAACCTATCAGACCAATCTCCCAACGCGGATCGGTCACTTCGTTTGACAAATCGATAACACTTTGTTCGGGAGCGTCAACCTCTGCCCCGCCTTCAGTCGAACTTCCCAGAGCATAGCCATGACAGAATACGCTGGTCACCACTGCACTGATCAGTAAAGCCAAACCGATCTTACTGCTCTTTTTCACTTGCATCAGTTCATCCCCTTGTTGCGCTGTAATTCATCATCTTACTGAGTCCAAATACTTCAACACGAAACTCACCAGTTCACTGTTGCCACAGCGACGACCATTGCTCATGACGTTCCGACGAAACGACTCCTCCTGCGCCAGGAACACAGAGAAATCGGGTAGCCCCTTTACATCATCAAGCTGGTAACTTATACCATACCCCAAGCGGGCCACATAGTGTCCATTTATTTCCTGTTCGGCCTGATCTCGCACCGGAAAACAGATCACCGGTTTTCCCAGGTAAAACGCTTCACTCAATGTAGTGTGCCCCCCGTTTACAACAACAAAACGACAACGTGCAAGATCTTTGACAAACTCCTGCTCATCAAACGGTTTCGCCTCCTGCCCCGCTCCTTCTGTTTTCGCCCCATAAACCTTCTTGGTACCAGGGAGTGTTTCAAGCACTTGTTTCAGACTGCCCATGGTGGACGAAGTCTGATACACCAGTATATGATCTCCGGCAATGGGCTCCGCTGCAAGAATTTCCGGTCTGAGAATCGGCTCTATCAGGATGTTGTGCGCGGTTGGTTTCTTCAACGGGGGGTGAAAAAAAGAACTGATAATTCGTACCGTAGGGTGTGGGTAGGTAGTCAGATTGGAAAAATGATAGACTCCCCGATTAAATTGAGAAACGGGGCCCCAGTCGATACGACACTCAGTGGCAATCTGCTGATGGTCAAAAGCGATTACCGGGATTCGCATTACATTCCCGGTAATCGAAGCAAGTGGCTCATAGTCGCTGATGATACAAAAAGGACGATTCACTCGCGCACGTTTACGGAAGAGCCGAAAAGCACCCGGACCCTGAAAGATTGAATTCAGGTTGTTCCAAGTTGTCTTGCCCATGTGCAGCCGATTATCCTGGTAATGCATCCGCATTCCGGGGACTCGGTGAACCGGGCACCCTGTTAAACGCTGTTCGCAGAGATCAGCCACCCGGCGGGAGGTAAATATTTCAACCTGATAGCCCTGGCCTTGCAACTGTGGTATCAGAAACGCGGCTCGGGCATAATGACCAAGCCCCTCTCCACAAATGCCGTAAAATATTGTTGGTGAGGCATCACGCGATTTACTATTGCGGACGCTGCACATTTTTGCCTGGTTCATGTCCTGATATAGGTCCCAACAACCTCTTGACCCTGCATAAAACCGTCGATAATGCCCGGTGTGTTGCCACTGCCAATAAAACAAGACCCGGCATTCGAGCTGATCTCAAACGCGCAGCCAATTTTGGCCGACATGCCACCGCTCACGTCCCTCTGATCATTTCCTGATTGTTCAAGCGAGGCCGCAATTTCAGGTGTAAGTTCATTGATAATTGACTGAGTTTCAGGTTCATCATGTTGTTTCTTGGTATTGAAGACACCTGCAACATCACTGAGAAACAGAACCTTCTCCGGTTGTAAAACCTGACTCAGGAGCAAGGTAATAATATCTGAGGAGAATACTTTAAAACACCCATCATCACACAGGATCAAATCGCCGTAAAAAACCGGTACAAACCCATTGCTGATCACCCGCGTCAGCTCAGTCTTACCACCTTCTTCCACACGATCCATTTCCGGGGTAAACAGATGGGATATACCAAAGGGCATGATCGGGATTCCCTGCTCAAGCATGGTCTCACAAAAACGATGATTCAGCAGCCTGAGCTCCTGCTTGATGCCAAGCATGGCCAGCGCATCCTTTCTGCTGGTTAACCCGCTTTGATAATACCCATAGGCGATGGCCGGAGGTTTACCGACATATCCGGTACCATGAACCAGGACCAGACCTTGTTTATACGGTTGTAGTTCCCTGGCAATACGTTTTACCACCCCAGATTCATACTTATCCGTGCTTGATTCCCGGGAAATAACCGAACCACCGACTTTTACCAGCTTCAGACTCATATCCCCATACAATGCATCTAAAAACGATTACAATGATCTTCTCCGGGTCGCATAATCGGCAAACTGATTGAGGAGCAATTTATACTCATCAGATACGCTCAATTTCTCTATTTCCTGTTTGGCAAGCTGATTATACTCCGCGGCCAGATCCCTGGTCTGGGCAAAAATATCGTATTTCAGAACCAGCTCATAGACCACTTTCTTCTTTTCTTCATCTTCGGTTCTGGAACTGATAATCGACTCAATCGTCGCCCGCTCCTGTTTGTCCGCCTTATCGAGCAGATAATTGATCAACAATGTCCTTCGACCAGTCGTAATATCTTCCCCGGCAACCTTGCCCCACTCGGGTGAGTCTGGCGACATATCCAGGTTGTCACCTTTGAGGTGATAGCCAACAAGCAGATATTCACCAATCTTCTCAAGCACCGCAATATCCTGGGGAGGTGCATCGGCAAGGATCCCGGCATAGCGCATGGGGCCTCTGAAGGTAAGAAATGCACACCGGGCAATGGTCTCCTGGAGATATTGGTCAACCGTGATATCATTAACATTGGACTGGGTCCAATACAGCTCCTCAATCTGGCCAAAGGCCATCTGAATATGCTCCCATGCCATATAATCAAGAAGCTTCAGTGCCTTATCATCGGGGAGCTTCAGTTCGTTATTGTAAAACAGATAATGGGAAAGCGCGAACGCCGTGCATGAGGAGACATTGGCCAATGCATACCCATGGGCTATATGACCGCACGGCCCCCCTCTTCTGGTGAGTGAATTATCTATATAGTCATCCATCATGATCGAGGAGTCTTCCATCACCTCGATCGCGCCAAAAACCGGCTCAAAATCTCGAATATCAGCACCATAGGCTTCCAGACACATGGCGACCAGAACCGGGCGCAGAACCTTTCCTCCCCGCCCCAGGTACTCCTGGGTGGGAAGAAAAATCGTATCATACGTTGCCTTCAGATCAGGCTCGAACAGACTTGGCTGGCCAACAACACGATCAAGGAAATCCTTATCGATCTGGTCTGGAAAGTAATTCTTAATGGACGCTTTGATAAAATCGATTCTCTGACGGTAAAAGTCATTGAATTCCGGGGGCATCCGCTTGGTAATTTCATCAAGTTTCTTCACAATATTAGCTCCCTACATGCGATAGCAATTTCTCAAGCGTTCAACAGTTGCAGGCAGTAAATCAACCCTGCCGAGCTCACTGACAAATGTTTCGAACAATTCAGTTTCCAGTTTTTCCATGGTCTTGATGGTGTCAGCCATATCAATTCCCTGGATCTGAGTATTCAGGTCACGATAAAGCCCGGTAAACCAGGGATATTTATCCTCCGCATAAGGGGCCGGATCAACCTGCAAGCCATTCTCCATCAAAGCCATACCGGGAAAGCTGAGCAGTTGCCAGAGATCACGGTATATCGGTGGGGTAATTTTGAATTCGTCCTGGTTCTCATAATACCGTTTCTCAAGCCTGAGCTTGGCAAACATGGTGAGTGCAGAAAAGCCTTTCTGCAGGCTGTCTTTCTGAGCATCACTCAGATCGGCAATGATGGCACCAAGCATGGCCGGAAACAGGAAGTAATTATTCAGGGTGTAAATAGAGTTTTGAAAATAGTGTTCCCGGATCAATGATACAAAATAGTCATGCCCCCATTTGAGAAACGCACCACGCCCGATACCTGTGGTGACACCAATGGTGGCATACAGTTTGTGCAGTGCAATGTTTTGCGCCTTGCTCAATTCAAAACTGTTTTTAATAACCAGGTAACGGGGATATTGGATTAAATATTGCGCCGCATAGCGAACCTGAGTCAGCTCGGAATAAGTAAGTAAATCCTGCTTTCTTTCGGTGAACACCTTGTGGAAATCGAAATAATCGATAACTCCCAGCGCAAAATAACTGTATTCGAGCAACAAAGAGGCTTTCACATAAGGTTTCGGGTCGAGGCCCAGATCCCTGAGGATCGAGAAAAACAGCAACGGCGTGTGGGACTCCGATTCCATGAATGGGTCCATGAGCTCCAGCAGCCCCGGCTCAATCGCACGATAATCCCAGGCAAGCAAGGGTTCATCAATGACGTTTTGCTCAAGGTGCTCCGTATCGGAGAGTTTCTTGTATTCGGCTTCAAAGCACTCATTGATCGTTCGCTGATCGGCTTCAAAAGCCTCAAGAAACTCGGTATCAAAATTTTCAATCAGATGATGCAGCATCAGTGAACCTCATTTCTTCTCGTGATAAACTTCAAAAAGCGGTAAAGCCAGAACCTCACCACCAATTCATTTGTTTTACTATAACTGTTAAAAACAGCCCAGAAATTGACATCTGCAATTGGTCAAGTGTGCCACAAAAAATCCCGACCGGTATATCTATTCAGGATTGTCTTATTCAGCCGATTTCCGGCATCAGGATTTAACCCCTTTGGCATGAGATAATCAAGCAAAAAGGCTCTACATTTTTCCCCTGGAAAAACGGTTGGCGGTAGAAGCTGACAATGAGTATTGCTTTGGTCTGCAGTTCATCCAGAACTTACGTTGCAATAATGAACAGAGAGACCTAAAGCATGAGTCTCAGAAGCACTCCATTCTATCAGCTATCCCGACTTTTGGGCCCAAACCGCAAAGACAGGGTCTGAGAACTGCAGCCTGTCACTGTATTTATCTTCATACGGACGCGGCAATCCCCGAATTGACAGGGTCTTGAAATTCTCCAGTCCACCCGATTTTTGAAGTAACCCGAGCACAAAGCCCTGTCTTTCAAAAGGGTGAAGATCAGGCCAAAAGCTGATCTCCTGATCGGGAAACCAGCGATCGGAAATGACAATGGCCAGGCGACCACCGGGCACCAGTATGCGATTGAGCTCTTGCACTACCTCCCGTGGTCTGGTCAGGTATTCAATGGAAACGGTACAGATAATCGCCTCAAAAGAGTGCTCAGGGAAATGAAGCGATGGCTGCTGGTTCAGATCCTGCCGATGATATTCGCGCAATAACCGGTTCTGCTGCATCTCCGATTCATTCATCCCAATACCAGTGATATCTGCCCCACAGTAGTTTTCCGGCAAGTGTGAATTGAAACTGCTCATCAAGTCAAGGATTCTCATTTCGGGGGTAAGAATAGATGAGTAAAATTCTTGCACCTGGTCCAGGGCAGTCCGGTCCAGATGATCGATCATTCGGGGGTTCTGGTAGAAGGCTTTTGCCGAAATTGTGCTTCTTGTCTGGTAAGGGTAATCTGCGTAACCCTCCAGCTGAAATGAGTCTCCAACCACCTGCATGCCCGGTCCATTTTCAGTAAGGAGTTCTGCCAGGTCGTTGATGGATCCTCCCCGTTGCACTGCCGGTGCATGAAAATCAATGATTCGCCCTTCAACTTCAAGGTCGAAATTCGCCAACGGATGATTGCGATCTATTTCGAGCTCATGATCATCTTCATGGGTGACTCTAAAAGGGCGCTGATCTCCCGGATAACAATTGATCATCTGCCAGATGAGACTCGATGGGTAAAACCTGCCGTTTTTCAGTGAAATCGTTTCACCACCCTGGTGCAGGAGTTTTTTGCTGATTCTTTTTACCTGATCCCAGGAACGCTCACCAAGCAGCTGCCCGCGTGGAAAATTGAAAACATACTTACGCTCAGGTTCACCATTCTCAAGTACTGGTTTCATATCTCCTGGCAAAATATCGCGCCAGAAATCGATTTTATTTACCAGCAGCCGGTCTTCATGACCTGTTTGCCCGCTCTGGTACCGGATCGTAAATAAGATATTTGCCCGTTTTGCAATCTCCATTGCATCACTCCTGATCAATGGGTGAACTCAACCTCTTGTGGCCCAAGTAAGTTCAAGATTTTTTTGACCTTGAACGTTATGAGAAATCGTTTGGGTTTATCGCTCTCAGAGGGCTCAACCGCACGCCGTGCTATTTTTGAGATAAGCTCCTCATCCTCACGTTCAGCAACTTTTTCAAGAGAAAGCCTGATACCCCGAAATCCGCCATTGCGCTCAATAAACAGGTAGTGAGCCGAGGGATTTTCATTGAGGTTTTTTCTGGTCAACCGATCCCGTGCGATAAAACTCAACAGTCCGTC
>QZLB01000318.1 GCA_004796425.1 Desulfobulbaceae bacterium
CTGGTATCGGAACAGGTTACCATGTGGGATCCGATGAATGACCGGACCATGGACCGGGCGGCGGTTAAAGAGAAATACCAGGTCGAGGTTGAACAGCTACTCGATTGTTTCGCTCTGATGGGGGACAGCTCTGACAACGTACCGGGGGTCCCGGGAGTTGGGCCAAAATCTGCAGCCAAATTGATCGACCAGTACCAGAGCCTGGACGCGCTTTACCAGCATGTTGATGAGCTGAAAAAATCAAAGATGAAGGAAAACCTGATCCAGCATCAGGGAGATGCGTTTCTCTCACGAGATCTGATCAGGCTCAAACTCGATATTCCGCTCCCGGAAACTGCAGATTCCTACCGGATCAGCGATCCCGATGATGAGCAGCTCAAAACCATTTACCAGGAGCTGGAGTTTACCTCTTTATTGAAGGAGTTAGAAAGTGGGGCACGAATTGATACGAAGAGTTTTCACCTTATTCAAGCAGAAGATGAATTCCACCAGCTGATCGACGCGCTCGAGCAGGCTCCGGGTTTTGCCCTGGATACGGAAACAACCTCATTGGATCCCTTGACAGCCCAATTAGTGGGGGTGTCATTATCAATAGATCGGAGTGCGAGTTGGTATATCCCGGTTGGTCACCTGGAAGCGGATGGCAGCCGTTGTTCAGCGCAGCTGCCACTGGATCTGGTGATGAATAAGCTTCGACCGCTGCTGGAGTCTGAGACGCACTATAAATTGGCCCACAACCTCAAGTACGATTATGCGGTTTTGAAAAACTGTTGCGGGATCGAACTGTCCGGACCATTGATCGATACAATGATCGCCGCCTATCTGGCCGAGCCGTCGAAACGCTCCTACAAACTCGATGATCTCTGTCTGGAGCTCGGTTTGACGATGACCTCCTATGAGTCGGTTACCAGAGGTGACAAGCGAGAGGACAGTTTTGCCTATGTAGAGATCAACAAAGCGGGTAACTACTCTTGTGAAGATGTCTATGGTTGTCTCATGCTGTGGGAAGATTTTGAACCGCAGCTGGAGCAAAATGACCAATTGGGTCTGTTCCATGATCTGGAGATGCGTTTAGTGCCCATCCTGGCGGAAATGGAAGCGCACGGTATTACTATTGACCCGGCACATCTTGATCAATTAAGTGAAGAATTCAGCAGCAAACTGAGTAAGCTCGAAGAAAAGATTCACACCTTGGCGGGTCATGAATTTAACGTTAATTCACCGTCTCAGCTCGGAGCGGTTTTATTCGAGGAACTGGGGCTGCCCCATGGGCGCAAAACCAAGACTGGCTATTCCACCGACATCAAGGTGCTGGAAAAACTTGCCCCCGCCCATGAACTGCCGGCGCTGGTGATAGAATATCGCAATATTGCAAAACTTCTTTCCACGTATGTCGATAAGCTCAAGCTGCTCATCTCACCTCACACCGGTCGGGTTCACACCTCATTTAACCAGGCAGTCACGGCGACCGGAAGGTTATCCAGTAGCAACCCGAACATGCAGAACATTCCAATCAGAACAGAAGAAGGGAATCGTATCCGGGCCGCTTTTGTACCGGAGGAAGGAAAAGTCTTTCTTTCTGCCGACTATTCACAGATTGATTTACGGGTACTTGCCCACTACTCTCAAGACCCTGCCCTACTCAAAGCGTTTCAGTCAGGCGAGGATATTCATAATAAGACCGCGGCAGAAATATTTGGTGTTTCATCAATGCTGATCACTTCTGAAATGCGGCGTGTTGCCAAATCTATCAATTTCGGCATCGTATACGGGATGAGTGCCTTTGGTCTTTCCTCCCAATTGCAGATATCACGTAAAGAAGCCGGCCGTTTTATTGACCGCTACTTCGAGCTCTATGGCGGAGTCAAGACATTCATGAATGAGATCATCGAGACTGCCCGCACCCAGGGATATGTGACAACCTTGCTTAACCGGCGTCGCTACCTGCCTGAGATCACTGCCTCAAACAAGATGAGAAGAGAGTTTGCCGAGCGGGCAGCAATAAATACTCCAATCCAGGGTACTGCAGCCGACATCATCAAGCTTGCCATGCTGCGGGTACAAGACCTGCTCCGCGCAAATGAAAACCGGGAATGCAAGTTGCTCCTGCAGATTCACGATGAGCTGGTTTTTGAGATGAGTCGTGAACAGAGTGAGCGGTTGGCGGGTGGTATTCGAGAGGCCATGGAGGAGGCGCTGGTACTTGATGTGCCGCTGAAGGTCAACATGGAAACCAGCACCAGCCTGGCAAAATAAGCGGTTGTCCTGAATACTTCACGAGTGGAGACGGTCTGGGAGACAAGGAGCCTTGAGGAAGGCCATAGAGTTAAAGCCTTCCTCAAAAGTAACGCAGGTTAACGGTCTTCAAGTGACACGAATGGCCGACTGACCACGCCGGTATATACCTGGCGGGGACGGCCAATTCTACTACTCTCCTTATCCATATGCATTTCCTGCCAGTGGGTAATCCAGCCAGGCAGCCGGCCAAGAGCAAACATAACGGTGAACATGTTGGTGGGGATCCCCAGGGCCCGGTAGATGATCCCAGAGTAGAAGTCGACGTTTGGATAGAGGTTCCGAGAGATAAAATAATCATCATTACTGACCACATGCTCAATCTCCTGGGCAAGATCAAGCAGTGGATCCTGGACATTGAGGGAATTGAGCACCTCGGTGCAGGCCTGTTTGATCAGTTTGGCGCGTGGATCATATGTTTTATAGACCCGATGCCCGAAGCCGGTTAGACGGTAGGAATCATTTGGATCCTTGGCTTTGTTGATGTATTTCATGTAATCCATATTGTCGGCCTGAATCGTCTCAAGCATTCGGACAACGGCTGCGTTCGCACCACCGTGAAGAGGGCCCCACAAGGCACTGATACCTGCCGAGATAGACGGGTAAAGTCGGACCCCGGCGCTGCCGACCAGCCTGACGGTGGAGGTCGAGCAATTCTGTTCATGGTCGGCATGCAGGATGAGTAATTTGTTCAAGGCGGATACGGCGATGGGATCAACTTTATACGGCATGTTGGGACGATCAAACATCATATTCAAAAAGTTACCACAATAGCTCAGGTCTGCCCGGGGGTAGACCAGGGGATGCCCAATATTCTTCTTGTATGAGAAGGCGGCGATGGTTCTGATTTTGGACAGTAGCCGAGCGGTCATCGTGGTAACGCCACCATACGGATCTTCGTCCAGGTCCATTTCCGGATAGAAATCATGAAGTGAGCCAACCATGGTGGAAAGAATCGACATCGGCGATGAATTGGGAGGAAAATGGTCGAAGAAATGAATCATATCCTCATGAATCAGGGCAAATCTGATCATGTCATGGCGAAATTTCTCCAATTCTGATTGCGTCGGGAGCTCTCCGGTTAGTAACAGATAGGCAACCTCGATGAACAGACAATTGGTGGCCAGATCTTCAATGTCATATCCGCGATAGCGAAGGATACCGTTTTTTCCATCAAGGTAGGTTACGGCAGACTGACAGGAACCGGTGTTCATATAGCCGCTGTCAAAAGTAATGTAGCCGGTCTGCTTCAGGAGTTGCCTGATATCCAGGGCACGCTCTCCAGTGGTACTTTCGACTATTGGAATATCGTAAGATTTGCCCTCAATTATGAGTTGTGCTGATTGGTTCGTCATGAAAAAATACCTCAATTCCTGGCGAGTCAGTCAAAAAACTGTTCCGCACAATATTTGCCGGCATAGTCTGTACTTCAGCGCAGGATCATTAGTAATTCAGGAGTATCGGTTCAGTGTGTCACTGATCAGATGCTCCACACTTCAGAATGATCTGAATACGTCCTGCAATGGATAGTGTTGCCCGGGAAAACGGATAGTTGCTGCCGGATGAGTACTGCCGGTGTGACAGTTTCAGATACGTAAAGTACGTGCAAATATAGCCTGAAAGGACTACTTTTTCAAATGATCTTTTTGTGAGCACTTCTTTCAGCCGGACTTCTGGACGCCTGAAATTCATATATGCTCTAAAATAACAAAGAGTTAACGGGTATACAGTTCCGTTGAGAGCCGGTAATGCCCGTGGCGGGAAAATAAGGAATCTCCACGATGACAAATGAGATAGAAACGATAGATTTACATGTGCTGGTCAGTTATGCAGTTAAGCAAAAGAAGGAATCCGCAGCCCTGCAGGTGGTCGAGCAGTATCAATTTCACCCGCCGGCGACCCGGGTGTTACGGCACTACTATGAACAACTCCCTGAAGCCCGTGAGGAGATGGCCTGTGAGCTCCGGGTAGTGGCTCAAAATCAGGGTGTTTATCTATTCGCTTTAAAAGCTGAAACCTGGGTGTATCTCTATGTTTCAGCACCAGAGGATACCTTTTATATCGGTGAATTTGACGTAGTGATTGAAGACAGCGAGCTCCTTCAATTTTTTGGCTACGAGTCGATCAAAGATTATCTGAAGCGACGGCCATCATCCTTTGATGCGCTCCCACCGTTTGATGTTCAGAGCGAGCATCAGACAAAGTGTGTGATCTGTGGAGCAGAGGAAGGGGCTTTTCATCTGCTTGGCTGTCCGGTGGAGGTCTGCCCCTGGTGTGATGCTCAGCTGAATCAGTGCAATTGCAGATTTGATCAATTAGGGGTCGATGAGTTCGGGAGTGAAGACCTGCTGGAGCAATTCGAACAACGGTTGGAGCAAAAAGGCAGGATCCCCTTTACCAGGGGACAGGGACCATCATATCCTGTTGCCGGTACAGACACTGTACCACTTAAGGGGACGGACTGACCTTTGCAAAGCCCCGGAAGTCCTGAAAACTCCGGGGCTTTGATTCAGCTATTGTGCTCTTATGTTTTTCAGATATTTGTAGATATCTGAATCGGATGAGAGTACCAACGAGGTGTTGTTGCCGATGATTTTGCTATAGCTGTTCAAGGTTTGCTGAAAGGCAAAAAAATCGGGATCCTGGCTATATGCCTCACCGTAAATCTTGGTTGCTTCGGCGTCAGCCTTACCTTTGATTTCCAGCGCTTCACGGTTTGCTTCCGAAGTGATCTCACGGAGTTCACGATCAACCTTACCGAGAATCTCGGCCTTCTGACCTTCACCCAGCGAACGCTTTTCAGCAGCAATCCTCTTCCTCTCTGAAATCATCCGGTCGTAAACGCGTAGTCGGACTGATTCGATATAATTCACGCGTTTGAACATGACATCAACGAGTTCAATACCATATTGTGGGGTGGCCATGGCCGCGAGTTCGAGAATGTCGTCAGAGATTACATCTCTTCCCCTTTTTGGTTTGGACCCTGGTTCCTGATTTGAAGGGGTCATTCTGTCTATGGTCCAGTCTGAACTGCGGATAATTTCAATCAAGTCGTTCTTGTTGACCATATCGCGAACACGACCACCGATAATATCATCCAGTAGTGATTGCGCCCGGGACTCAGTGCGTACGGCCTGCAGGAATTTGAGCGCATCGACGATGCGCCAGCGGGCCGTAATATCAAGGAAAACAAAGGTTTTGTCATTGGTTGGGACTTGGTTAGGTTCACCATTCCAAATGTAGATTCTTTTATCAAATTCGTTTATTTGCTGAAGAAATGGAACCTTCAGGTAAAGTCCGGCTGCAGTTTTCGGCGTTCCGATGGGTCTACCGAACTGGGTAACGACCGCCTGTTTCCCTTCCTCAACGATAAAGAAACCGTCGTAAACAACAACGATACCGATGAGCACCAGGCCAACCAGGAGAAAATTAGCTATCTGTTTCATTGGGTTATCCTCTGATCTGTTGACGTTTATTGCCCGGTTGAAACCGGTGCCTGTCCTGTTTTCAGGTTGAGCAGAGGTAATGGACCCTGCTGTCCTTCATCCATTATATAAATCATCTCCAACTCTGGAAGTACCTCCTGCATCGTTTCAAGGTACATCCGCTGACGGGTAACGTCAGGCGCATTCCGGTACTCTGATAAGATATCGAGGAATCTGCTGGTCTGCCCTTTGGCATCGTTAACGCGCTCTCGTGAATAACCATAGGCCTCCTCAACGATTTTGAGAGCATTACCACGTGCAGCAGGAATTACACGGTTATATGTTTCCTCTGCCTCGTTGACCAGCCTTTTCATATCCTGATCTGCTTCGTTAACCTCATTAAATGCCGGTTTTACGGGATCAGGCGGGTTAATATCCTGGAACTGAACGGTCACCAGCTCGATACCTGCATCGAGGTTGTTGAGCTGCTCCTGTAATTCTCGCTTTACATCAGCTGCAAGGATATCTCGGTTACCGAGGACATAGTCAAAGTCCATGTTTCCAACAACACGCCGGGTGACACTTTCAGAAATGTCATGGATTGCCTGTCTCACATCCTGGATTTTAAACAGATAATCGATCGGGTCTCCAACACGGAACTGGACGATCCAGGCAACATGGATGACGTTTTTGTCAGCGGTCAGCATGAGCGATTCCATGTCATAGCCACGACTGTCAAAACTGGATTTCTGTCCGGGGAACCTGGTACGGAAACCGAATTCCTGCTTCTGTATCTGCCGAACGTTAACCTTATACAAATCTTCAATATAAGGGATCTTGAAATGCAGGCCCGGTTGTGCTGTTCGGGTATATTTACCAAGTCTCAAAACGACCCCAACTTCCTGTGGGTCGATTCTGAAAAAGGATTGGTAAATACCTAAGCCAATGATTCCAATCAGGGCAAAGGTGAGAATTTTACCCAGTGGGGCCAACGGGTTTTGCGGGCCGGATGGTGGTGGGTCGTTGTCACCACCGCCGGACTTTTTTCCTCCATCGGCGAAGTAGTCCTGTAGTTTTTTAATAAGCTGGGCAACCATCTCTTCCGGGGTTTGCGGTCTCTTTTTCCTTCCCCATGGAGGTTGCTGATCTTGTTGTGACATACAATCGTCTCCCTTTGATCGTGTGGTGAATCGTCTGGCGGTGCGAGCGTTACAGGCACACGGGTTGATTCGTTTGAAAATGAATAAACTTCATCGGTCTTTTTCTCAGCTACTAGGGTAAGTACGGAACGGTCCAATTGCAATCCAAAAGGAGAAAAAACCATAAATATATATCTAGTTAGACACCCTGAAGTGCCTCCGACCAGCAGCCAATTATCAGTAGTGTGGCAATGATAAAGAGGATTGACTGGGCAAAACTGGAGTTCCTGATGGGGATTATCTGTTTCAAGTTGATGATGATGCCTACCAAAATACCGGAAATCAATCCGAACAGGTGGGCACCGATATCGGTTCTGACCCCTGAGCTTCCGAGCATGGCCAACAGGCCGACTCCTGCCATCAGAGGAATAAGTGAGCGAAGACTGAACCACTGGCCCGAACGGATGGTACTGGTTGCGGCCAACATGCCGATTACACTGAAAACCGCTGTTGAGAAACCGATAGAGAGATGGTCATTTTGTTGAATCATACTGTTGAGGTAGTTGCCAAACGCTGCCGAGGTAACCAGAGCCGATAACCCCAGGCCGTATCCCTGGAGCTGAAAAAAATGAAATACCAGAAACCCGCCGAAGAGGCAGTTGCCAAGCAGATGAGACAGGTCTGCATGCAGGGTCAGGGCAGTTACCAATCGATACCACTCACCTCGTTCGAAAAGCGCATTGTTGTCATTTGCTCCAGCGCGGAACCAGTATGATTCTGATTGCCATGGTCCGGTGTGATAAAACAAGAGCAGTAATGCCCCGATCAGAAGCATGGTTGGAAGAAAGGCCGGGAATGTCTGGGCTTGAGTTGGGGCAGGTGGTGGCGGCCAGTTACGATTCTCCTCGAAATAACGATCAAGCTGGTAAACGGCTGATTCAAAGTCTTCCGGTTCCACTTCGAGCCGGGAGTTGCCCCCTTCATCAGGAATCAACCGGTGTTTAATACCTTTGGCAGAGAGAACCAGTGAGCAGAGTTGTACCCTGTCGTGACTGGCGACCAGTATGGTCGAAGGGGGGGTATGAGTTTGTTCGTTATGGTCGGACATGACCACCACCTTAAGACCGATTAAGGCAAATGCCAGAACCTGATGCTCCTAAAAAACAACGCCCCGGCCAATGCGAAGGTGGCTGGGGCGTCTGCGGGATGGTGATCCCTGTTGATTACTGATTGAAGGACAGGTTAACGTGGCTGATTGGTCATTACGTACTCAATCATCTGGTCCGGGGTGACGATTGAGCCCACGGTGACTTTCAATGCGACCAGATCCCTTCGCCAGGTGTCCAGGACCAGGAAGAATGCATCGGGCATGCCTTTTTCCTTCGAGAATTCCATGGTTGACATGTCAATCCGCTCAATCAGGTTGTCGACGTACAGTGAGAACTGTTTGGTGTAGGTGGATTTGTCGTAATCCTTGTCAATGATTTCACTAAATAACTTCTTTAAATCCTGGTACTTCGGTATACGACCGATCGGCGTCCAGATGGACTCAACCTGACCAGTATGCATCAGGGCCATGATGCGCATCCAAACCTTGGTGTCGCGTTTTTCACCGATCAGTCCATCCGGCTCACCGGGAGCAAGGGTACCGCGGCCACTTTTATGAAGCCAGTAATTTACCTGAAAGCCTGATGGCAGGTTGTCTTCGTCGATCGCTGGGTTTTCGCCAAAGGCTTTATAATGATTGATATAATGAGCCAGTGGTCCGGGAAAGAATGCCTCATTGGCAAACGGAGAGCGTTTCTCGCTCCCATCTGCACCGATCTCGGTTGCGGTGGTAGCCGAGCGAATGATCGCACCATGAACAACAGTGCTCATCCAGTCATGGGCCATGACGATGGTCGGCATGGTCGTGTAATCGCGCCCACCGAATAAAAGACCACTGAGCTTCACCCCTGCCGGGTCTTCGGTGGCAGGGTCGTAATTTTCCAGGGCATCAAGGGTAATGGTAAATCGTGCATTTTTATGTGATGCCGGGGTTCCGGCCTGAGTGGACCAATCACCAAGATAGTTAATACCTTTTTCCGGCAGGGTTTCTCCCATCCCATTCCAGTAGGGTTTGCCATCCGAAACGAGCAGATTGGAAAAAATAACTTCGTGCCCTCCACCTTTGAGAACTTTTAAGGTTTCGGGATCGTCCTCCTCGTTTACCCCTTCGATGATACCAAACATTCCTCTCTCAGGATTGACCGCTCGCACCTCGCCACTCTTCGTGTCGATGAAGATTTTCGCCAGGTCGTCGCCCACCAGATGGGTGCCGGTCATGGATGTACCGGTTTTTCCACACCCAGAAGGGTAGGCGCCGCCGAAGTAGACAATCTCGTCTTCCATTTCAAAACCGGCGATGAACATATGCTCATCCAGTCGCTCACCGAAGTAATTGCGAATATTATTCATATTGGCAAACCGGTGATTGATTTTTTTCGGGGCAATTGAGTTACCGGCATACTGGTTGTTGGAGCTGTATGAGCGGAAATGCTCCACATCCATATAAATGCGCCGATCCTGCAGGTCGGCAGAAACCATCGATTCGGTTAATCGTCCGGCGCTATGGTAGTTTTTGAACATATAGCCCTTGTCTGCCACCTCTTTGGAAAAGGTTGTCGGGTCCATCATCCGGTAGAGCATGAATTCACTATGAATAACGTAGTAGGAATCGGTCACCTGCAGGGTAGGGTCCGAGACCGGGCTGCCGATAGGGCCGCGGGAGATGAAAGAAATTATCATCTCTTTGGTCTTCATGATATCGGTGATGATGGTACGTGCCTCGACAACACCGACCTGCAACTCTTCTTTCTTCTGCAGTGAGCTGATCTCAGTATCGGCATTTGCCAGGTATTTGGTGTTAGCGGTATCACGACCCTGGTCATTTGGACCGTCAAAGTGGCAGGTATGTCCATCTTGCGCCAATTCAAATTCTTCGCCAATTTCAAGTGCTTTCTGGCGGATATAGTTTATGTCCTCGGCTGATCCGTTATTGATAAAGATTGATTTCGGGCTCATTCTGGTCGCACCGTTATAAATTGGTTCCAGAACGTCAAAACTGCATTCCATCATCTTTTTCTGATTGGCTTCGTCCATCAGGCTACTCAGATAGGTCCTCATCATTTCCAGGCGGGAAATGTCTACGTCATGAGCGTGGCGTTTGTGTGCGGTATTTGTCTTCATCGTCGTTCTCTTTAAAGTAGATAATTAATTAGTGGTCGAGGTACCGTCGTTGGTAACAAGCTTTTTCCTTGTCCTGTCTAAAAAGAAATCAAAGAATTCACCGGATCTGCTCCGGACTACCCGAGTCATACAAACGGTGGTTAGAGTTGCCCCACAGGTAAGAGTCACCAACCCTGCTGAGCGGCTCACTGATGTCAAATGGACATAATAGCTTCCTGTTCTGGTCGGCCCCTGTTGTAATTCTGCCGACGGCAGCCATTTTGGCTGCGCCACTCCTTAACTCGGGCATTCCACACTCCTTTGTCGTTACGGGTGATTAAAGAATTACGGTTTATCCAAGCAAATCTTACAGCCGGCCGAATGATAAGTGTTTTTTAATCTGCAGTCAAGTAATCTTGATACTTGGTGTGAAAGTATCCGGTCGATAGTGGGGGTGCTGTCTTTTTTACTTATATATCATGTAATTGCAAGGGTTGGGCGCGGATTGAATCACTCTTGAAGGTTCGTTGGAATTAGTGCTGCCGATCAAAAGAACCACCTTGATTATTCACTATAAATGCGAGAGAATCATCCCATAGGCTCCGCAACAGACGCTATCCACAAGCGGGCTGCTTATAAACGGATGAGCACCACCAGGGGACCCGATGAAAATTGCTTTTCGTGACATTGATCGCTTTCTACCGGATCTTTCAGCATCGGTGAGTAGTGAAAATCGCCAGGAGATTATTACTCAGGCTGCCCAGGATCTCGCCGCTCGTTCATGGGTCGGAACCTTCATTGCCGTCTCCTGTTTTCTCATTGGTCTGGCAAGTGCCAGGGTTTATGAATACGCATTTGGATTGAGCCTGCTGCTTGGTTTCACGATGGGTATCTCCACTCTTGGACGGTTTATTGCCATCGTCCGCATCAGCAGGCAGCAGAGTAGTGTCACGGTTGGTTGTAACCTGCTGTTTTTTGCGGCAACCGGTATGGCGGCTAGTTGGGGATTGCTGGCGGCAGCAATCTGTTATTATCTGGGCAATAATAATCAAACCATGTTTGCGGTTGTCCTGACCGCCGGCATGTCCGCCGGAGCTGTGGCCAATTTCTGTATCTGGCGCAAACTTTCAATTATTTATATGTTGCTCAATTTTGTGCCGATCCTGGTGGTCTCACTGGTCGTCACCGAGCACCAATTGCAATTTCTCTTTATCGGTGTGCTGATCTATATGGTTTACATGATCTATCAGTCCATTAATTGGAACAGTGAATATTGGCGGGCACAGATTAAGAGCTTTCTTTTTGAACAGCAGGCACAGAAGCTTTCAAATGTGAACCGTGAGCTTGCCGTTCAAATGGATGAACAGAAAGCAATCCACAAAGAACTCGATGAAGGTCGGCGGTTGCAGCGACAATTGTTCAATAATACCCATGCGGGCATTATTATCATGGATCTTAACCGCCATGTGCTTGATCTTAATGACACGATGGTAGATATGATATCGTGCGGCAGGGAAGAGTTGTATGCTGCCAAAGCGGTTGATTCACTGGCTGCAGATAAAGATAATCGAGACCTCTTCCTGCGGAATTGGAAAGGAACCATCGATCAGGGTGATACCGATTTTGTCTGGCTGGCCACACGATATTCGAGCCGTGATCCATTTTACCTGCATATCAACCTCAGAAAAATCAGGTGGCAGGATCGCGAGGTTATTTTTCTGACCGCCCGGGACATCCATAAACAGAAAATGGTTGAATTGGAACGCGACCATGCCAAAGATACTTTGAACAGGAGCCAGGGATACCTGCAGGCCATCCTCGAAAACACCACGGTCCCCATCTATTGTAAAGATCTTGAGGGCTGCTATATCATCGTCAACAGTCGGTTCCTGGAGCTAACCTCCCTTGGTGTTGAAGAGATTACCGGTCGGACCGATGAGGAGTTGTTTCAGGACACCTTCTCTGGTTTTTTCAATGAGAATGACCAACTGGTTGTCGCTGAAAAGCGGGCCATGGATTCTGAGAAATCAATTGTGCTCGGGTCAGAAAAGCGCACCTTTAGAATTTTCAGTTTCCCACTCTTTGATACCGAGGATCAGCTGTTTGGGGTTGGAGGGATCTGTACCGATGTTTCAGATTTAAAACAGGCCTATCTCCAGGCTGATCTGGCCAGTCGATCAAAAACGGAATTTCTGGCCAACATGTCCCATGAGCTGCGAACCCCGATGCATGGTATTCTCAGTTTTGCCCGGCTTGGTCTGCGAAGGACAGAGCAGGTACCAATAGAGAAATTGAAACTCTATTTTAATATGATCGCCTCCAGCGGTCAGCAGCTTCTTGACCTGCTCAATAATCTGCTTGATCTGAGTATGCTCGATTCTCAGCGGATGAAGTATAACCCCGAAAAACGTGACGTTACGGCGGACATTGGGGAAATAATTGAAGAATTTCGGGCGGTTGCTGATGAGAGGCGGGTTGTCATCAAGGACGATATCGAGTCCGGTTCATTGATGGCCAACTATGACGTCGTCAGAATCAAACAGGTTGTCAGAAATATCCTGAGCAATGGACTCAAGTTTTCCGAAGAGGGCGGACGCATCCTGGTCTCGACCAAAACAACTGATGGCGGACCATTGAAGATTCCCGGTAAAGTGGTGGTGGTATCGGTCGCCGATGAAGGGATTGGTATTCCAGAGAGCGAGTTGGAATCGGTGTTCGATAAGTTTGTCCAGAGTTCCCGAACCAAAACCGGGGCCGGAGGCACCGGGCTGGGTTTGGCAATCTGTAGGCAGATCGTTGAATATCACCAGGGGAGGATTTGGGCCGAAAAGAATACGCCGAACGGGGTTATTTTTTCTTTTGCCCTGCCGCTGGTTATTGGCAACCAGTCTCTGCCCCCCACGCATTGACGGCTGGTCTCTGCGTTCGCGTGCAGACAAAATCGTCGTTTTTTCTTATCTTGCGATTGCCTCTTTTCAATAATCGTGCTATAGGCAACCCCCACAATGAATGAGACAGGATCGGAGCGGTAGGCTGAATCTGGAAATATTGATTTTTTTCCAGGATGTTCTAATTTTATAGAGCAGAGGTAAAAAAGGGCTGCAATCTCAGTGATCGCAGCCCTTTGATAATTTGGTGCCGAAGAGAAGACTCGAACTTCCACGGGGTAACCCCCACTAGACCCTGAACCTAGCGCGTCTACCAATTCCGCCACTTCGGCAATAAGTGTGGTGAATATGCTTTCTGATCCTGTTTTTGTCAAGACTTTCTTAATAAACGCATGAAAAAATGAACAGCCACAGAGCGACGAATGGATATTTATAGAAACCTCACAGAAATTTCTCAACTGTTCCCTAGCGCCTGTGTGACCATCGGCAACTTCGACGGGGTTCACCTTGGCCATCAGGAACTCTTTTCCCAGGTCGTAGAAGATGCCCGCAGAATAAACGGCAAAAGTGTCGTCGTTACCTTTGAGCCGCATCCGCTCAGAATCCTGAGGCCGACGGGTATCAAATTGATCTCAACGGTCGAGCAGAAGATCGAGCAGATCGATCGGGCGGGTATCGACTCGCTGATTATTTTGCCTTTTGACCGGTCCTTTGCTTCAACCAGTGCTGAAATTTTTGTCCAGGACATACTCTGTAAGACCATCGGAATGACAGAGCTGGTGGTTGGTTACGATTATGCCTTTGGCAAAGGGAGAAGTGGCAATATCGAGTTTCTCAAAGAGAAGGGGAAGGAGTTGGGTTTTCCGGTGAAGGTTGTCGATGCGCTCTACCGCAATGAGATGCTGGTCAGTTCAACAAAGATTCGGGAGCTGGTTAATGAAGGAAAGATGATGGATGCCGGCAAGCTGCTCGGTCGGCCGTATCAGATTCGGGGCGTGGTTCAGGTTGGCAAGAAACGGGGGGGCAAGGAGATTGGCTTTCCGACCGCTAATCTCAGCGTCAATGAAGAGGATCTGGTACCACGAATCGGTGTTTATGTGACGCAGGTTATCTGTGAAGGGAAATGTTATGGCGGGGTGTTGAATATCGGCTATAACCCGACCTTTGGCGATGAACAACTGGTTGCCGAAACACATATTTTTGATTTTAATCAGGACATTTATGGCAAGCCCATCCGTTTGAATTTATTGAAATTTCTACGTGATGAGAAGAAATTCTCAGGGATCGAATCCTTAGCTGCTCAAATCGGTAAGGATGTTTTTGAAGCCAAACAGGTTCTTGGCTATCACCAGAAAGAACTGTTGAGCACCTGCAGCGCCGAAACAGAGAGTGGGTCATAAGGTTACGATATCATAATCGTTATTTTTTTATGCTTGAAAGTAGGGGCCAGGTGTCTATATTGTATGCCGCTACGATTCAGGAGTCCCACCTGCTAAGATGTGGAAACTAAGCTGATTTTATAGATTAATGCCAGCGAAGGTAGAGAGAAACGCAGCCAGCATCACTTTACCATTCCGGGCACTAGATAATATTGAGGAAATGATATGACAGAGCAGTTAAAAGAGGATTTGCCGAGCGTAATCGCCGAAATGGAAAAAAAGTGCGAGGAGCACCCGGATAACGTAATGGCCCGTCACCATTTAGGTCTGGTGTATATGAAAGCAGGTCGGGTGGACGATGCGATCAAAGCACTGGAGAAGGCTATCGAGCTTGATCCGCAATCTTTTGAAAGCATGATTAACCTTGGTGCCATCTATTTTGGCATGAATGACCTAGCAAAGGCTGAAGAGCTGAATCGCAAGGCAATTGAGATCAATTATAATGCGGTACAAGCCTATGCGAATCTTGGCCTGATCTTTCAGCAGCAGAATGATCTGGACCAGGCCATTGAAAATTACGAAAAAGCAATCGGGATTGACGAGACGCTGGCAACCGTATGGATGAACCTGACCTCGGTGCTTACCATGAAAGGTGACGATGACCGGGCCCTTGAATCGGCGAGAAAAGGACTGGAGTATGAACCCGAGTCGGGGCTTGCCCACAATAATCTGGCGGTTGCACTCTATTTCAGTGAGCAGTTCAGCGAGGCAAAAAAACACATGGATAAGGCCCGTGAATTTGGCTATTCGGTAGACCCGAATTTTGTGGCCAGCCTTGAAGAAAAACTTGCATAACCCCGAAGCTTTCTACAGGGCAGATTGTTTTAATGAAGAAAAAGAAAATGATACAAAGGCCGTGGTGTCCATTCTGCGGTCAGAAAGTTGAGCGTGCCACCGACCTCCCCAACAGGAAAATGCGTGAATTTACCGTGGGGAATTGTTCCTGCGGTGCCGTCTATTCCTGCGATCCCACGGGGCACAATGTCGGTGCGGCAATGGTTGAGACACTGGTTCATGCCTGCGGTGACAACTGGGATCTTGCCTGGGAATTGATGCCGGAGGATGACTATCTCACCGGCAGAATTGAAGATTACGATGAAGAAACGCACCAGGTAACTGATTTGCGGCATGTCGATGGCAGAGCAGTTCGAGGCGTGCTCTATTTCGTCCGGTTGCACACCGAGATGTCCGAGCTTGCCGACCGCTTGAAAGAAAAAAAGCAGCAGAATACGGTAGAAAAGGAAAAGAGCAGCGGTTACCAGCCGCCACCTGTTGAGCCGGCCCGCGAGGATAAGGCACCAAGAAAGCGGGCCTCCAAAAAACTGGTGAAAGAGCTTGCTGCCGCAGCGGACGAAGACGAACTGGTGGCGCTCTGCCTGGATGATAAAAAGACGCTCCGGCTGATGCAGCGTTTATTGTACGATCCGGATGAGGCAAACCGCTGGCAGACAGCCTGGCTGATCGGCCAGGTAACTTCCCGTGTCGCAACCAGGGATCCCGGCCAGGTATCGGAGCTGGTACACCGACTGTTTGAGGCGTGTCAGGATTCTGCAGCGACTCCATGGGGAATGATAGAAACAATCGGTGCCGTGGTTGGGGCGCGACCCGATATTTTCGGGGCCTTTGCCAAACACCTGCTGAGTTTTGTTTCTGCTGATTCTACCCGGGTTCAGGTGATCTGGGCACTAGCCGAGATTGCTGGAAATCGCCCTGACCTGGTCAGGGAAACACCGTTTTTCTCCATGTTTCAATTTCTCAATCACCCAAGTGCTGATGTCCGAGGCCAAATGGCCCGACTACTCGGCAAGATCGGTGCGACAGAAGCGACCATGCAGTTGATGGGACTGCACCAGGATGAGGCGGAACTTGTTATCTGGGAGAAGGGTGAACCACTCAAGACCACGGTTGCCCAGGAAGCGGCTAAAGCGATCACTACAATTCAAGGGATGAAAAAGGCATCATGACAACACCAATTCAAGATATTAAGCCAATGGGCCAGGAAGGCAGCACCGCGCCTGAGGAAGATACCAGAAGTCAGGCTCAGATCGATTATGATGAAGGACGCGGCTTTGTCGAACGCGGAGAGCCGGCAATGGCAGCGGTTTCCCTGCACAATGCACTGGTCGGTTTTGAAGAGGAAGGGAACAAGGAAGGCATTGCCAATGCTTCCAACCAGCTCGGCCATGCATGTCTGCAGAAAAAAGAGTATGATAAGGCCTTGACTCACTACCAGCGTGCCTGGACGATCTGTGAGGAAATGCAAGACAGCATGAGTCTGCAGGCTATCACGGTCCAGCTCATTGAGGTGTATGAAGGGCAGGAGCAATACCAGGAGGCTATTAATCGCTGTCTGGATCTGCTGGATGCCTATCACCGGAACAATGATCCCAAAGGGAGCGTATTCATACTTGAGCGGATGGCCAAGGTCTATCTGCAGTGGGGCAAAAAAGACAAGGCCGCAGATGCGTATATGACAGTGGCATCCATTCATCAGAACTTCAAGCATGAGCAGCTTGCCAAGTCCTTTCGTGAAAAGGCTGAGGAGTTAACCCAATAATCGCAGATGTTTACCGGGATCGTACAGGGCAGTGGCCAACTCAAGAATACCCGACCATCAGGGGGTGGTCTGGCCTTTGAACTGGAGGCGGATTTTGTCCTGGATGACCCCCAGGAGGGTGAGTCAATTGCGGTCAATGGAGCCTGCCTCACCGCCTACAATATATCAGGCAACCGGTTTACCGTTGATGTTTCACCGGAGTCCCTTTCCAGGACGACCCTGGGAGAATTGCGGGCCGGTGACCAGGTGAATATGGAGCGGGCCCTGAGAATCAGCGACCGGCTTGGTGGACATATTGTCTCCGGCCACGTTGATTGCGTGGGAAGATGTAAGGAAATCAAGAAAGAAGGCGATTTCACCATTCTTACGTTCACGGTTCCCCATGAAGTGGACCGGTATATCATTGAAAAAGGCTCCATTACCATCGATGGCATCAGCCTGACGGTGAACAGTTGTGCTGCCGGCCTATTCTCGGTATCGATCATACCCCACACCATGCAGGTGACGACACTGGGGCGATTAAAGAGTGGCAGCAAAGTAAATATAGAAGTGGATATCATCGGCAAGTATGTCGAAAAACTGATGTTTTCAAAATCCGATAGTCAATCGGAAACGGCGGGGATTGATGTGGCATTCCTGCTCAAAAACGGATATCTGTAAGCAACTCAATTTTATTAGTGGAAGGGAAGAAAATGGCAGTAAGTCCCATAGAAGAAGTCATAGAGGATATCAAAGCGGGGAAAATGGTCATCCTCGTCGATGATGAAGATCGTGAGAATGAAGGGGATTTATGCATGGCCGCAGAATCGGTTACCCCCGAAGCCATAAATTTCATGGCTACCTATGGCAGAGGTTTAATCTGTCTCACCCTGACTCCCGATATTGTCGACCAGCTCAAGCTGCCGATGATGGTTTCCCAAAACCAGTCACCGTATGGTACCGGTTTTACCATCAGTATTGAAGCTCGCTCAGGGGTTTCTACCGGAATCTCGGCGGCTGACAGGGCGCGGACCATTGAAGCTGCGGTCGCTCCAGAGGCAACTCCCTATGATATTATCAGCCCCGGTCACATATTCCCGCTTCGGGCCCGTGAAGGCGGGGTACTGGTCAGGACTGGTCAGACTGAAGGGTCGGTAGATCTTGCCCGTCTGGCGGGTATGCGTACCGCTGGGGTGATCTGCGAAATCATGAAAGACGACGGCACCATGGCCAGGATGCCCGATCTCGAGGAATTTGCTCAAAAACATGACCTGAAGATTGCGACCATTGCCGATCTGGTGGCCTATCGACTGCGCCAGGATCAGCTGGTTCACCGGGCGGCTGAAGCTCGGATACCAACCGAGCATGCCGGTGACTTCAAGGCCATCGTCTATAAAAACGATGTTGATCAGATGGAACACATCGCCCTGGTAAAGGGTGAACCGGGACCTGATAAAAGGGTACTGGTCAGGGTTCATTCAGAATGCTTGACCGGCGATGTATTCGGTTCCGCCCGCTGTGATTGTGGTGGCCAGTTACATGCCGCTATGCAGATGATTGATCAGGAGGGGTGCGGGATTGTGCTCTATATGCGTCAGGAAGGTCGAGGCATTGGTCTGGTTAACAAAATTAAGGCGTACAAGCTCCAGGATGATGAAGGGGTGGATACTGTAGAGGCAAACCTGAAGCTTGGTTTCAAAGCTGATCTGCGTGATTATGGAATTGGCGCTCAGATCCTGCGAGATCTTGGGGTTACCAAAATGGCTATGCTGACCAATAACCCGAAAAAGATAGTCGGGCTCGAAGGTTACGGCATTGAAGTAGTCGACCGGTATCCCATTGAAATCGAAGCCGGTAAGGAGAATAAAGGTTACCTGCTCTGCAAACGGGATCGGATGGGACATTTGATCGAAGTTGATTGATTATTGGGAGACCAATCTGAAATACATTCAAAGAGGGTGAATCATGGCTAACTATATCGAAGGAAACTTGAAAGCAGATGGCAAAAAATTCGGGATTGTTGTTGCTCGCTTTAACTCCTTTATTTCTGAGAAGCTCCTGGAAGGGGCACTCGACAGCCTGGAGAGATCGGGAGCCCAGTCTGCAGATATTGATGTGGTGAGGGTACCGGGTGCCTATGAAATTCCGTTGATTGCCAAAAAGATGGCAGCTACCCAGAAGTATGATGCCATTATCTGTCTTGGGGTTGTCATTCGCGGCGCCACACCGCATTTTGATGTGGTGGTGAACGAAGTTTCAAAAGGTTCGGCCCAGGTCGGTCTTGACCTGGGAATACCGGTACTTTTTGGTGTGTTGACGACGGAAACCATCGAACAGGCCATCGAGCGTTCAGGCACCAAGGCTGGTAACAAAGGTGCTGAAGTTGCGGTTGCTGCCATCGAAATGGCAAATCTGGTTGATGTATTAAATTAACCAGAAAAATACGGGCCATGCCGGATTAATAGTATGGCCGCATTATTCTGTAAACAGGAACAGACATGGGAACCAGGAGAAAAGCGCGGGAAGCAACGCTGCAGTTTCTGTTTCAGGACGATTTCAATGACCATCAATCGGATCTGGAAATAGCTGAGAGGTTTCAGCAATTTTGCGGTCTCTATCAGATCAGTCATAAAGCACGACCCTATGCGCTCAAATTGCTCGATGGTGTGAAGAAGCAGAAAGAGCAGGTTGACCGGATCATCAGTCGCTCCGCCAAAAACTGGCGACTCGAGCGTATTGCGGTGACCGATCGTAACCTGCTCCGGGTTGGTGTTTATGAAATGCTCTTTGTTCCCGATGTGCCTGATCAGGTGGCAATCAACGAAGCGGTGGAGATTGCCAAACGTTTCGGTTCAAGTGAATCACCAGCATTCATCAATGGTGTCCTCGATGCGGTTCGGGCCCATCCTCTGAATATCGAAGAATAGCCCGGCGCTTTCACCTCCTCGGTCTCTATCACCTGAGACACGCTGCTGCGCTCTGATCAAGTTTCCTTCCCGGCCAATCTGTTTGTCGCGGATGATAGGTGCGCTCGATCTTGATTTTTCCTTGATTTCCCAGTACATCTAGCTCAGGAAAAGCAGTTTTATGGTTAATCGGTCAGTTTAAAGGAGCGTTATTGTAATGGCACAAAAGGGAGAAGTGAAAAAGCCTGGCATCAGGCAGGAATTTATTGCCATCCTCGGGCTTTTTTTTGCCTTGTTTCTCTATCTCAGCCTAATTTCCGAACAATTTGTCGATTCCGGTAACTGGTGTGGCGAAGTCGGACGGCTGATTGCTCAGGTACTGCTTGGTTTTACAGGCTGGGGTGCGTATCTCCTGCCAACGTTGATCACTCTGCTGTCGCTGTTGTTTTTTGGTCCCCAGATGTCATACGCACGGTTGCCGCAGGTGACTGCCGGAATTACCGGAGCCCTGATTTCCTTCTGTGCACTCGCCTCATCGCTGGCCCTTTACAAGCCCGAACTCATTAAAGCCGGCGGTTTTATCGGTGAGACACTCTACAAACTCTGTCACGGAGTGTTGGGAGATAGCGGTACCGTCTTGCTCTTCTCTCTGATTTTATTGGCCTCCCTGATGCTTGCCACCCACTTTTCACCCTACCAGTTGACCAGGTTTGTCTTTCGGACGATAGTATTAATCATCCGCTCATTTTTTAAGGGGCTCAAATCCGTATTCACCAAACTCACCACGCGGCCGAAACGAAAGAAAGCCCGCCCTGTTCAAAGAAAGAAGGGAGTGGCTGCGGAACCACCCGGGCCAGCCCTGGAGCCCGAACCGTTGGAGTCCAACGAGCCACCGCTGGTAAAGGCTTTGGCCCAGGCAGAACAGAACGAAGAGGCCGGGGATGCAGACAGTTTCCGGACCACCCCGGTGGCCAAAGGAAACTGGCAGTTGCCACCCTTGTCAATTTTGGC